>NZ_VOZO01000014.1:0-91305 GCF_013419715.1 Acinetobacter sp. YH12063
TTGAAAACCTTCAAAATTCTTGCTGAGCGATATCGCAATCGAGGCAAAAGACTAGCATTAAGATTCAATCTAATTGCTGGAATTTATAACTTGGAGCTGAGTGAAAAATGACTTATGAAAGAAATCTTATGTATATTTAAGTATAGTTATACCATTAAAAATCAATGAGAATGCATATTTTTTTAAATTCCTTACTTACGATGTATTGTTCAATTTCAATATTTATGGTCATTTTTATATATTTTTTATCTAATTGGCAAATATGGGAAAAACATTTTACATTCATTAGTTTAATGTCATTCTTAATACTGGCAATTTGTTTTTACTTTAAATATAACGAAAAATTGAATGATGGTAATATTTTATTCAAGCAGTTGCCAATGAAAGTACAACTACCAATAAGAACTTCAACTATATTATTTTTAAACCTAAATTTGGGTTTTATCTTATTTATATTGGCAGTGCTTACGATAGTAATTACAGCTAATATATGGTTTTTTACACTTTGTATTTTTATTATTTGGAATGCAATAATTTGTCATCCTCATATTTGGTTTGTAGATTCAATTGATTTAAAACAAGATATAAAAAATAAAACAAACGAATTTGAAATTCTAAGACAGGATAAAGGTGATTTTGAATATTTTAATGATGGTTTCACATACACTATAACTGGGCCTGAAATAAGCACTAAAACTATATTATGGAAAGATATTCAAAGTATAGATGTCGTACGCCAAGATCTTGGAACCATTGATGAGATTCAGCTCTATATATTGTGTTCAAATACAATCATTTATATTGCCGAAAATACACCGGGTTATTACTATTTCATTGATCAACTGCATCAGAATTTTCCAGAAATAGATGAAATTTGGCAAATTTCAATCATTGCAGATGATTCAGGGCAACCATTCAATATTTTAAAAAAAGGTAATGGTCTCTGATATGAAAAGCTATTTAGCCATCTATGACATTGGCGCATAATTTGCTTGCTTCTACCTAATTTTTTTACTGTTTGATATAACAAATTAGGAAGTTGAAGTGACTACAGGCTACTTACGTGGACAAGACTTAATTGACCAGATCCAACAACAGGATTATTCCAGAGACCTAATTGGATATCATGGCGATGTACCTCAAGTCGTATGGCCTAATCAGGCACGTATCGCAGTGCAGTTCGTGTTGAACTATGAAGAAGGTGGAGAAAACCACATCGAACATGGGGATACAGGATCAGAACAATTCTTATCCGATATTATTGGAGCGGCCAGTTTTCCTGCCAAACATATGTCGATGGACTCGATGTATGAATATGGCTCCAGAGCCGGTTTTTGGCGGATTCATGAAGAATTTAAAAAACGTGATTTACCCATGACGGTCTTTGGTGTCGGTATGGCTTTAGCGCGCAATCCTTATATCGTCGATGCGATCAAACAAGCCAATTATGATGTCGTTTCACATGGTCAACGCTGGTTACATTATCAGGATATGCCGATAGAGTTGGAACATCAGCACATGGATCAGGCAATTAGTGTGCTTGAAGCTTTATTTGGAAAGATGCCTATTGGTTGGTACACAGGGCGTGACAGTCCCAATACACGTCAGCTATTGGCTGAATTCCCGCAAATCAAATATGACTGTGATCACTATGGTGATGATTTACCTTTTTGGAGTCATTTGACGAATGAAAATGGTCTAACCCGTCCTCATTTAATTATTCCTTATACACTCGAAAGCAATGATATGAAGTTTTGTTCACCGGGTGGTTTCAACAGTGGTGAACAGTTTTATCAATATCTTAAAGACGCTTTTGATGTGCTATATGCAGAAGGTGAAAGCGCGCCAAAAATGTTATCGATTGGGATGCATTGTCGTATTTTAGGGCGACCAGGCCGTTTTAAAGCACTACAACGATTCTTAGATTATGTGCAATCACATGAAAAAGTCTGGATCTGTCGCCGTGGTGATATCGCGGAACATTGGTATACACATCATGCAGTCTAGTAAAAAAATATTTGGATAAAGAGGAGCTTAGCTCCTCTTTTTTTAGGCCTGTACTTAGGTAACTGACATCATAGACCTAGGTTGGCACTGATATTGCAAAACTAAATTTGAACAATCATTCAATAATTTTAGGCGATTTTATAGTGCAACTTGTTGAATTTAATAAAGCATCCGAAGCAGATGCAAAAACTTTTTTAAAGCACTGTGTGCAAATTGAAGGCTGGGCAGAACATATTGTAGCGCAGCGTCCTTATACCTGTGTCACACAAATCATAGAGCAAGCAGTAAAAGCTGCAAATGCTTGGACTTGGGATGAAATCAAAAATGCTCTAGATAACCATCCACGGATTGGTGAAAAAAAGGCACAGGCAGAATTAAGTTGTTTGGAACAACAATTTTCAAATCAAGAACAGTCTGAAATTTCAGCAGATGAAGAAACTCAATTTGCATTGCTCAAAGGCAATGTCGCGTATGAGAAAAAGTACGGATACCTCTTTTTAATCAAAGCCTCTGGCCTTAGTAGTGAAGATGTACTACAGGCACTGCAATATCGATTATTGAATGATCCTGAAACTGAAAAACGAATTGTTCATCATCAATTGGCTGAAATTGCCTTATTAAGATTAAAACAGGAGCTTAGCGCATGATTAGCTCACATATTTTAGATACCAATCTGGGTAAACCTGCAGCGAATGTCCACATTCAATTATTTAATGCACACGGAGAGTTACTAGGTTCAGCCCAAACCAATGCAGATGGTCGCGTCAATGATTTTGCGCTGAAGGACTTTACAGCAGGTGCTTATAGCCTTGAATTTGCGACTGCTGAATATTTTCAGACTTTAAATACCGAAACCTTTTTTCCGAAAGCTGTGATTCATTTTTATGTAAAAGATGCCTCGCAGCATTTTCATATTCCTTTACTCATCAGCCCATTTGCATATTCAACGTATCGTGGCAGCTAAGAGCAAAGTTAAAAAATAGGGGATATAAAAATGACAGAACAAGATAAAACAGATTCACCAGAACATGAATATTTAGGCGCAGGGAAAAGCCTTGCCTATGGTTTACAGCATGTATTAACCATGTATGGCGGTATTATCGCTCCGCCATTGATTATTGGTACAGCCGCGGGACTTGAACCTGCGCAAATCGGTTTATTGATTGCGGCGGCGCTTTTTGTCGGTGGCTTGGCGACCATACTACAAACCGTAGGTGTGAAATATATCGGTGCAAAATTACCCTTAGTACAAGGTGTTTCATTTGCAGGTGTGGCGACGATGATTGCCATAGTAACCGCAGGCGGTGGGCTTTCTGCTGTTTATGGCGCGGTGATTGTTGCATCCCTAATTGGCTTTTTCCTAGCACCTTATTTTTCAAAAATTATTCGTTTTTTCCCACCGATTGTGACAGGCTGTGTGATCACCGTGATTGGTCTTTCATTGCTTCCTGTAGCGGTACGCTGGATGATGGGGGGCAATAATAAAGCACCAGACTGGGGAAGTGCTGAGAACATCAGCTTGGCATTTTTAACTTTGGGTATCGTGATAGCGCTGAATTTAACACGTAATGCAACCATCCGACGTTTATCTATTTTGTTAGCCATCGTCTTCGGTACAGTGCTCGCTTATACCTTTGGCTTTGGAGATTTTTCTAAAGTTGCACATGGTAACTGGATTCAATTTCCAAGCTTCTTTGCTTTCGGTATGCCAACTTTTGAGTTAAGTGCCATTATTGCCATGCTGATCGTAACTTTAGTGATTATGACTGAAACGACGGCAGACATTATTGCTGTCGGGGAAATTGTAGGTACCAAAGTGGATGCTGAGCGTATTACCAATGGCTTACGTGCAGATATGCTATCTAGTGCAGCAGCGCCAATTTTCGGTTCATTCATGCAAAGTGCTTTTGCACAAAATGTCGGTTTAGTAGCGATTACAGGTGTGAAAAGTCGCTTTGTTGTCGCAGCGGGTGGAATGATTTTAGTCGTATTAGGCGTTCTACCAATTATGGGGCGACTGATTGCAGCGATTCCAGTCCCTGTATTAGGTGGTGCTGGTTTAGTTTTGTTTGGAACGGTTGCGGCAAGTGGTATTCGTACCTTGGCGAAAATTGACTATAACGAGCAAAAGAACCTCATCATTGTTGCGACTGCAATTGCAGCAGGGATGATTCCAATTATCGATCATTCTTTCTATGCAAACTTCCCGAAATGGGTGCAAACACTCTTTCACTCAGGTATTAGTTCAACTTGTTTGATGGCGATTATTTTAAATATTGTGTTCAATCATTTGAATTTATTTAAAAATAAAGAAGTGAATATGAGCAAAGATCAGGTTAAAAACCCAAGCATGGCGATAGATGTGCATCATTAATCATGGCAGATCTTGGGTCTTGAACCATACGATGATTCATAGAATATAGTTTGTATCGAACAATAAAGCCCTCGAAGTAGAGGGCTTTTTTATTGCGATATTTTTTAATTAAACTATATCAAGAGGTGAAATAAATTATGTATTAACAGATGGTTAGATGGTTAGATGGTTAGATGGTTAGATGGTTAGATGGTTAGATGGTTAGATGGTTAGATGGTTTTTAGTCTATTTAACTCTAAGTATTTAAGCTAAATACATTAATTTGAAATGTGAATAGGCATTGGGAACTGGAACACATCACAATTATGCCCAGTCCCAATACGATCGATGACGGCAAAGCTACTTGGTGCTTCGAGTGTTAGGAGAGGATGATGCCATGTTCCTGCACGATAATTGACTCCTTGGCTACCATCAGTAATGAAAGCACATAGCTGTGTAAGATCAGGGCTGTGATCATCCAATGCAGGTGCGACTAACACTAAAAAAGCCTGTGCTTGCATTGGAATAAACGCTTGCGAGCCGTTGGGATGCCGCTCTAACATCGAAATCGTAAAAGGCAATTCAGTGGTTTTGATATTTCTAAAGATGCTAATTCCAGCAACCGCATCACCTGAAATTTCTGTTTCTACGAGGGCATGATATCGCTCTGTATGTGCATCATTGATGTGGAAAAAATCATGTCCAGTTGTGCAAATGACCTCTCCAAAAGGCGCAAAGCCTTCAATACTGAGAGCTTGTATTTTTATGCTGTGTGTCATGTTTAGATATCTTATAGGGCATTTAATTAAAAAAATTGAAACCAAACACATAGGAAGCACGAAGGCTTCCTATGTGATTAACACTGCAATTAAGGATGTATTTTTCCCCATAACCGTATGCGACTAATCCCCCCGTCAGGAATCATATTGATGCGGATATGCGATATTTTTTCATGCTTTAAAATCTCACTGACAAAGCTATGAATATGATCCATCTGCATGTCTTGTGCATCGAGTAAAAAAGGCCAGAACATACTTTGCGGAATCAGTTGAGGGTCAGTGGCATCTTCTACATAGATCGCTTGTATAGAAACCTGCGCAGGGAAGTTGCCTTTAAAATGGGCAGTATCAATATCAATTTTTTCAATTGAACCAGATTGACCCAAAGCCAAAATACACCAGTCAAAACCTGGTGCACGGCGACGTTTAGTTTCCCAACCATCTCCCATATTGATGCCGCGACCAGGGTTAATTAAGTTTCGTGGATGTCCAAAATGAGCATCACTATAAGCAACAACACGTCCACCATTTTCTAGCGCAACGAGGTCTAATGTGCTCGTATTGTCTTGAATTTGAACCTGAACTTCACCATAGACTTTAAATCGTGCAATACCACCGTCTGGATATATATTTAAACGTACATGGGTAAAAACCTGATCATTTGAGACGGTCAATATATGGTGTTGGCTCGGGCCCAATACTGTATTGTCTAAGATATTGACCCATGCTGCCTGTGCTATTTCACCACTCGGTGCAAAACAAGCTTCAACTGATGCGGAAGCTGGATAATTCCCTGTAAAGAATGTTGTATCAATATCTAAGGCTTGAATTTGGCCAGCAACACCGAGTTGGATGATGGCCCAATCATAACCTGCATGGCGTTTACGACGCGTTTCCCAACCATCCATCCATTTGCCATGATCATCAAATTTATCTTCGACAAAGATTGGTGCATTAAATTGAAGCATGCGTTTTGCTTCTGCAAAAAAATCATCTGAACAATCAAGTATTTTTGCACCAATACGGTCATCAGCTAAATTTGTAAGTGCCTGTAATTGTGCAGGAATATCAAAACTTGGTGCGAGTAAAGTCGCCATATATAAAATCCATTCACTATTTTCATTTAAAACATATGCATTTTGTTTTCAGTGTTAAAAATTTAACATTTGATAAAAACAAGCATTTACACGTGTTTAGAAGCACAGCGTGTGCCAACTTTAGAATTTTTTATTGCTTGTTTGAAAAAATGGCATGCTTTTCGCTTTTTAGGAGAAGGATATTTAAAAAAACACAGGGGGAGTTATAGATGGACATTACAATTATTGGTGCAGGTATGGCGGGCCTAACGACTGGGATCGCTTTGAAAAAATTTGGACACCAAGTAACCATCTATGAACAGGCAGAACAAATTTTACCTGTTGGAGCCGCTATTTCTTTATGGTCTAACGGTGTCAAATGTTTGAACTATTTGGGGCTAACCGAACAAGTCGAAAAGCTCGGTGGCAAGATGGATCACTTAGCCTATATTGATGGCTTAACGGGCGATGTTATGACGCAGTTTAGTCTGTTTCCTTTAATCGAAGAAGTTGGACAACGACCTTATCCCGTTTCACGTGCAGACTTACAAAATATGCTCATGGATGAATTTGGTCGTGAGAAGATTCATCTAGACAAAAAAATGGTGAGCTTCTCAGAACAAGATGATCAGGTGATCACCCGTTTTGCCGACGGAAGTGAGGTTCAGGCTGATTTATTGGTTGGCGCCGATGGTACACATTCATTGACACGGGCATATGTATTGGGTGAACAAGTTGAGCGCCGCTATGCAGGTTATGTCAATTGGAACGGTTTAGTCGACATTTCAGAAGAATTTGCTGCGGCAGATCAATGGACGACATTTGTAGGAGAAGGTAAACGCGTTTCGCTGATGCCCGTTGCCGACAACCGATTCTATTTCTTCTTTGATGTACCTTTAGCAGCAGGCTTAGAAAATGACCGCACACAATATAAGGCCTTATTTAAAGAATACTTTAAAGGTTGGTGTGAACCGGTTCAAAAGCTAATTGATGCTGTAGATGCCAAAAAAACCAATCGGGTAGAAATTCATGATATTGAACCTTTTGCAGATTTCTACAAAGGTCGTGTGGTGATCGTGGGTGATGCAGCACACAGCACAACGCCTGATATTGGACAAGGTGGTTGCCAAGCAATGGAAGATGCAATTTATCTAGCTCGTGCTTTGCAAATCAATACTTTGGGCTTGCATGATTCATTGCGACGTTATCAAAATAAACGTAATGAACGTGCCAATGAATTGGTTTTGCGAGCGCGTAAGCGTTGTGATGTGACCCATATGAAAGATGAAAGTGTGACGCGTGAATGGTATGCAGAACTGCGTAAGGAACAAGGCAATCATATTATGAAAGGCATTATTAGTAATATTGTAGGTAATCCATTGGATTAAAAAAATAAACTAATAAAACTTTAGCTTTCAGCAGCCAGTACGGGTTATTCGCACTGGCTTTTTTTTACAAAAAAATAAGTGACAAAAAAAGCCTAAATAATGGTTTTAGGGGTTCAAAGATTTTAAATTGATCTTAATTTCTTCCATTTTTTCCACCAAAAGATTAATCATGATCTGAGAAATTCGGGAGGTTTGGCGCTTCGATGCGACACATAAAGCGATGGTTAAACTGTGTAAACCTTTTTCACGGATCGGTTTAAAAATAATCTTATTATTCTCAAGCAGTGGCAAAGCATCCATGTATGACATCAAACTGATGCCTAATTGTTGCTGAACCAATGACAATATCATTCTAATGTCATTACATTCGATCTTTTGAATCGGACTAAACTTATGATGTTTATATAAAGTCTGTACATATTCACTAATAATGAGTGGATCACTCGGTAAAATATGCCGTTCATTTAACGTATCTGAAAGATAGATTTTATCCATCCCACCCAAGGTATGATGCGGCGACATTACAAAGCCCAACGGAATTTCTATAAAGGATAAAATCTCTAATTGGCTATGGCTTTTGGGATTTAAAATAATGCCAAAATCTAATTCTGCATCGACGATTTTTCTAGAAATGTCTTCACTGCTATTCATGCTGATGTTGAGGTTGATCCACGGATAGGTTTCAGCCATCTTTTGAATGCAGTCGACGACAAAACTGTCATTCAAAGCCGCAATAAAGCCCATTTCAATGTTTCCACGGTTCAAACCTTGGATTTCATCAAATCGAGTTCGCGTCAGTTGATATTCTTTTTGCCATTTTAATAAATCGGCGTACAGTAATTCACCCGCAAGCGTCAGTTTTAAGCCCTGAGGTAGTCGTTCAAATAGGGCAACCCCCAGTTCTTCCTCTGCCAAAACGATTTGTCGATGTACTGCCGAGACTGAAATAAAAAGTTGTTCAGCAGCTTTGCGTAGACTTCCAGTCCGTGCAACCGCCATAAAATATTCAGAAAATCTAGAAAAAGTAATCGACATACAGGCTTCAATCTCTATCGCGTAAATAGCGAATCATAATGTTATGCATTTTAAGCGATATTCATGCCAGCTTTATCAAATCGTGCAGAGTTCAATGCTTAATGTTCTAAAAAACAGAACAATCCATGCAAATCATTCTAATAGACAGAAATGTGTTTAGATTTTAATTTCGACTTAGAAAATAAGGATTTAGCAAAATTTAAATAGCGCTAAATGCTAAAGAAATATTGCAATTGTCGAGATGAACTATGAATGCCATTCCAGTACTCAATTTATTTACCCAACCTCAGTGCAGTACATTTGATGCCAACGACTGGAATATTTTGGCGCAGCACTGGTATCCCGTTGCACGTGTAGAAGATGTTTCGACTGAACCGCAACAAGTGCAATTACTCGATGTAAAAATGGCGTTATATCAAACTGAAAGTGGAAAAATTCATTTGGTTCGTGACATTTGTCCACATCGAGGGGTGCCATTAACTAAAGGCTGGGTCAAGGGTGAAGACATTATTTGTCCATATCATGGTTTACATTATAACGGCGCAGGAAGGTGTGTAAAAATTCCCGCACAGCCAGAGCTGACTCAAATTTCAGAGCGTTTTTCATTAACTAAATTTCCAGTTGTATTGAAATATGGATTGGTGTGGACCAGTTTATTTAATCGCGATGAATCTACGGCCAATTTTCCAGATTTAGACACGTGGGATAACGAGCAGCACCAATCTATATTGCCACCTTATGTAGATATTGGTGGTTCAAGTGGACGTCAGCTTGAAGGCTTTATTGATGTTGCACATTTCGCATGGGTGCATCATGAGAGCTTTGCAGACCGTGAAAACCCCAAAGTGAAAAAATATTCGACAGTGCGTACAGACTATGGACTACATACAGAATATCTCAGTGATGTGAGTAATTATCCGCATGGCTTACAACATTTAGCGCCAGAAGATTTTTTATGGAAAAGAACGTTTGATGTCTATCCGCCATTTTCTGCAATTTTAACCATCGATTTTCCTGAAAATGGGGTGTTAAAAATCTTAAATGCTTGTTGTCCTGTATCGCATAATAAAACCCGTTTATTTGTGCCTTTAACTCGTAATTTTGATACCACTGGCGATTTACAAGCGGTCTATGATTTTAATGCACAAATTTTTGCTGAAGATCAGGACATGGTGGAAAGTCAAAAACCAGAGGAATTGCCACTGGATATTAGTATGGAGGCGCATTTCGAAGCAGATCGATCATCGACAACCTATCGTCGCATATTAGCTGAATGGGGGTTAAGCAAACGTTATACCGTTTAATATATAAATTCCAAAATTTTTAAATTTGAAATTTTCATGCAAAAAAGCGACTCAATCGAGTCGCTTTTTGAATTTGTACGATACGGATTAGTTTACACGTATCCATGTCTGGCTGCGTCCAAGCGCGGATACTCCAATATAGCCACGACCATTCAAGGTCTTACCGTCATTCGACATTTTTGCATTGAAGCTATAAGTTTTACCATTTTTCGGGTCAGTAATTTTACCGCCGTCATAGGTATTTTTACCGGTATTTTTCAAACCATTCACGATTTGCACACCGAGTAGTGGTTTATTGTGGAATTTACCTACACATTTTTGGCAGTTTTCTGCTTCACCCGGGGTGAGTACATCAACGATTTTTGCAGATAAAACGCCCTTTGATGTTTCATTAAATTGAACTACAGATAAAGGTTTTTTGGTTTGGTCATCGATGGTTTTCCATTTAGTACCATGCAATGGATCAGCAGCCAAAGCTAAGCTAGACACCAGTGACAAACCGATTAGGCTAAGAGTTGTTTTTATCATTTTAGAACCTCTATTGAACATAGTAAGAGATGTGCATCCCTGATCTTCCAAAGGGTGGATACACAAGACTTGGAAAATTACAAAGCATCAGCCTTGTTGTCTTCAAGGGCTATATTCACAAAAAAATAAGTATATATTGTGGATTTTATATACTGATTTTGAATATGTAGAATCTGGATCGTGTAGAAAAATAGAATAAATGTTGAGCTTTGTTTATAACATTTGGGGTTTGTATCACTTTTATAAATATCAAACGCAATTTGATTTAAAAAAATTGGAGCTACAATCCCAAAAAAAGCCGGAGCTAAAAGGCTCATTTAAGTTTTCAATTTTTGCTCTAATCATGTTGAATTACATTAATTTGATTTGAAGCAATAACGCTAAAGAGCTATGTATAGCATTCATATTTTACAATTAAATAAAATCATTTCATTCATAGATCAGTTATCGTTAAGCTTGTGTTATGAATAATATGAAAATGCAGCTTGTTCACTGAACGAGATTAAGTGTGTATAGGAATAACGATGAAAAATTTTAACAACAAAGTCGCAGCCATTACTGGAGCAGGTTCAGGTATTGGGCAGCAGTTAGCCATTCAACTGGCTCAATCAGGTGCGCATCTAGCATTAAGTGATCGCAACCTTGACGGTCTTGCACAAACGGCTGAAATGATTAAGCACACCGGTGTGAAAATAATTCAGACCCAATTAGATGTGTCTGATCGTGCCGCTGTCGAGCAATGGGCGGCTGCAACCCAAGCTGAATTTGGTCAGGTCAATTTGATCTTTAATAATGCGGGTGTCGCGCTAGCCAGTACAGTAGAAGGTATGCATTATGATGAAATTGAGTGGATTATGAATATCAATTTCTGGGGCGTGGTGTATGGGACAAAAGCATTTTTACCGTATTTAAAACAAAGTGGTGATGGACATATTGTGAATATTTCCAGCTTATTTGGTTTGACGGCTCAACCGACGCAAAGTGCCTATAATGCAACAAAGTTTGCAGTACGTGGTTTTACGGAATCTTTACGTCAAGAATTAGATTTGGAAAATGTCGGAGTGAGCGCTACCTGCGTGCATCCGGGTGGAATTCGAACCAATATTGCAAATAGCGCGCGTATGAGTGACAGTATTCGTGCGTTAGGGATGAACCCAGATAGGGCAACCAAAGCATTTAATAAAGTGCTAAAAACACCGCCTGAAGTCGCAGCAAAAGTCATTTTAGATGCGGTAAAGCAGAATAAACGTCGAGTTTTAATTGGTAATGATGCCAAAATTATTGATTTAATTCAGCGAATTGCACCTACACGTTATGCCCAAGCCGTAGATCTACTTAGTGGTAAGAAAAAACGTAAATAATTCAAAGATAAGTAAAAAAGGGATGATGCAACATGATCCCTTTTTTATCCTATAGAGCTCTTAATTTCGAATATTGAATTTTTAAGTTTAAATGACAAGAAAATCAAAAAATTGAGTTTTCGATTAAACAAAGAAGATGTAGTGTTCCATCTTCTTTGTATTGGCAATGCGTTTGGACATTATGAACTTTTAGAATCTTGAGTCGTTGTCATCGGTGCTTGTGTGGCTACTCGTTTGGTCAAAATGACATGTGCAGCGACACCGATACAAATCCCCCAAAATACTGAGCTTAGCCCTAAAAAATGCATACCTGAGGCTGTCGCTAAAAAAGTGATTAGCGCCGCATCACGGTTGGCCTCATTTTTCATCGCAACGGACATGTTTGTTCCAATCGCACCTAATAACGCTAAACCTGCAAGTGCAGCGACCAACTCTTTAGGTAATAGGCTAAATAACATGACAATACTGCCTGCAAATAAGCCGCCTAAAATATAAAAAATACCATTGGCAATACCAGCTATATAACGTTTTTCTTTTAGTTCATGTGCATCTTTGCCCATACACATGGCTGCGGTAATAGACGCTAAAACAATGGTAATGCCTCCGACACATGCTACAGCGAGCGAGGCAATACTGGTCGCAGTGATAATGGGCTTAGCTGGCGTGTCATATCCACTTAGTTTCATGATCGCCATCCCCGGAAGGAATTGACCACTCAGACTGACTAAAATTAAGGGAATCGCCAAATTTAAAGTCGAGTTCCAAGTCCAAACTGGAGCAATAAACTGCGGTATAGCGAGTTGAAAATTCACATCAACAGGATTAATTTTTCCTAATGTAAAACTCAGGATGACACCAGTCAGTAAGACCCAAATCATCGCGTAGCGTGGCGAAAGTCTTTTCGATATGAGAAAGACCAATAACATGCCAAAGACAATGATCGGCATACTATCTGTCGCAGTGAACAGCCCAAGTCCAAACTGAAATAAAATACCTGCCATCATTCCCGCAGCGACATCTTGAGGAATCCATTTTAAGAGTTTGTCAAAATAGCCAGTGATGCCAATCAAGAAAATAACAATAGCGGACGTGATATAAGCTGCTATGGCTTCATTCAGTGAAATATTCGGAAATAGGGTGACTAAAAGGGCTGTACCGGGCGCTGACCACGCGGTAATCACCGGGGTTTTATATTTAATAGAGAGATAAATACCCGCCAGCGCAGCACCAATAGAAATCCCCCAAATCCATGAAATCATCATGGCTGGGGAAACTTGAGCTTTTTGTGCGGCTTGGAAAAAAATAATCAGTGGGCCTGAATATGAAATCAGCACGGCTAAAAATCCTGCAACCGTCGCTGAGATCGACCAATCTTCTTTTAATGTTTTTAACAGGGGTGCCATCGCTTTTGCCTCCATGCGACTATGTCAATGAGCCTGTTGAATTAAACCAATGACGGTATAGCGTTTAACCTTGATCTCCACCACCAACAGGGACGACTGTTCCTGTCATATAAGATGAATCATCGGATGCCAAAAATAAGATGGCATTGACTTGTTCCTGAATTGTGCCATAGCGTCCTAAGAATGTACGGTCAATGGTTTGATCGACCACGTCTTGCATCCATTGTTTTTCATGATCTGACAATGGATTGGTATTTCTTGGTACTTTTCGTGGTGGGGCTTCTGTGCCACCTGTGGCTACGGCATTGACTCGAATACCATCTTTGGCATGTTCAAAAGCGAGAGCAGCGGTTAAGCCATTGACCCCACCTTTTGACGCTGAATATGGCACACGGTTAATACCACGGGTTGCAATAGAAGATACATTTACAATTGTCCCTTGCTGATTTTGAATCATTTCAGGTAACACGGCTCGGCAGCACCAGAGGGTTGGAAATAATGAACGATTAACTTCCTTAATGATTTCTTCTTCTGAAAATTCTTGGAAGGGCTTCATCCAAATCGCACCGCCAACGTTATTGATTAAAATATCAATTCGGCCATATTTTTCAATGGCTTGAGCAGCAACTGATTGAGCGCCTGCAAATGTTTCAAGATTGGCTTTAACAATAATGGCATCGCCATTGTGGGCTTGAATATCGTTAAGCGTCTCTTCAACAAAATCTGAGAGATCTGCCAATACCACTTGAGCGCCTTCTCGAGCCACTTGTAGTGCTACTCCACGACCGATACCTTGAGCGGCACCGGTAACGATGACAACTTTATTGTTAAATCTGGCTTGTTCTGACATTAAACTATTCTCCCTTAATTCGCTGAGAATTTTTCAAACAAAAAGTTTGCAGGTTTAACGCCTTCGGTATCTAACCAGCCACGTACCGCTTCGACCATCGGTACAGGACCACAGAGGTAAATATCCACATCGCCATTGTTTAACCAATCTTTTTCAACATGACTGGTCACATAGCCTTTACGTTCATGCTGTGACTCAGGGTGAGCGACCACAGTACGGTATTCGAACCACGGGAGTTTGCTTTGTAATTCATCGAGCTTGTCTTTTGCTACGATGTCAAAGTCATTGGTTACGCCAAATACAAGACGAACAGGTTGTTCAGAACCTTTTTCTTCAAGCACTTGTAACATGGACATAAACGGCGCAATACCTGTACCACCTGCAAGCATGACCACAGGGCGGACAACATTACGCAGATAAAAACTACCAAAAGGTCCTTTGAAGGTCATTTTGTCGCCGGCTTTCGCATCGGCACTCAGGAAAGTACTCATTTTGCCTTCAGGGACATTACGAACCACGAAGCCTGTTAAACGATTGCCCGGCTTTGAACTAAACGAATACGAACGAGTTTCTTCAGTCCCCGGAATGCCGACATTGACGTATTGACCTGCCAAGAAGTTAATGTCAGGTTGACCTTCATCCAGTTGAATATCAAAGGTAATCGTAGAATCCGACATATTTTCAACACGAGACAATGTGCCTTGAAACTCATGAATTTCAGTTTTACACACGTCAGATGATGCACTGATTTGGAAAACCGCATCTGAACTAGGACGACATTGGCAAGCTAAAATATAACCTTGCTCTGCTTCTTCGGGGGTTAAAGCGTCTTCGATATAAGATTCTTCAGGCATGTCGTAAGTACCCGACTCACAAAATGCACGGCATGTCCCGCATGCGCCATCACGGCAATCTAGAGGGATATTGATTTTTTGACGATAGGCTGCGTCGGATAGGGTTTCACCTTGAGCAACACTAATAAAACGAGTAACGCCATCTTCAAATTGAAGTGCAACATTATGGTTTGACATGGCTGAATATCCTTTTGAAAATCTGGTATAACGTGTCCTTTCAGCCAAATATCCTTCTGGCTGAAAGTTAAACCTTGCTTAGTGAAATAAGCTTTTATAGGTGATAAATATCAATAACTTGGTTGATATAATCGTTTTTCAGAACAACATATTTGCTGAGGATTTTTGGCTGCTCGCCTGAAAAATCAATTTCATAACGTGACATGCCAAAGTAGCTATAGTTGGTTTTGTAGCGGAAACTTAAGGTGTTCCAGTTAAAACGCACCGTCACTTTTTCGCCATCACGTTCAATAATCTCGACATTATTAATGTTATGGCTGGTGCGGGTATCTGGCATCGTTGCAGATGAACGCTCAGTTTTAATGCGGAAGACACGGTCTTCTAAACCTTGGCGGTCTGGATAATAAATTAAAGAAATCTCAGACTGAGGATCTTCCGTTAGGCGGTCGTCGTCATCCCAAGCCGGCATCCAAAATGATGCAGATGGGGCATAGCACTCTAGCCATTCATCCCACTTTTCATCATCTAAAAAACGCGCTTCGCGGTAGAGGAACTGAGATACAGCTTCAATGCTTACGCTGTCTAAATGTGCAGTTGCATTCATGCGACATCTCCTTGTTCATTTGCGACTTGTTGTGCCAATTCTTTTTCTTCAGCGATGGCATGTTTCATGGTTTTTAACCAATATTGATGCTGAGCAAGGTAAAGACCTTCATCTTCGGTTTTGATGCCACTTAATAGTGGTTTTAATCCAATTTCATTGGCTGCATCATCCGGTCCATGAATCCAGTGTTTTGAACCACGGCACATGTCGTTCCATTCCAGTTCAATCCCTGCATAACCTGCTTGGCAGGCACGGAATTCTTCTAAATCGTCAGGTGTTGCCATGCCTGAAGCATTAAAGAAGTCTTCATATTGACGAATACGACGTGTACGTGCTTCTGGCTCTTCACCGACAGGGGCGATACAGTAAATGGTGACTTCAGTTTTATTGACAGAAATCGGGCGTAAAACTCGAATTTGTGAACCAAATTGATCCATCAAATAAACGTTTGGATAAAGACATAGGTTACGTGAACGTTCGATCATCCATTTCGACATCGGCGCGCCAAATTTTTCGGTATATTCATCGGCTTTGCTAAAGTTTGGACGGTCTTCTGGGTTAGCCCATTGTGTCCACAACAACATGTGACCACTGTCAAAACCATAAGAACCACCACCTTGCTTGCCCCAAGAACCCGCACTCATGGCACGAATATTATCTGCCGCTTGTGCTTCTTTACGGTGCTGAGTGGTCGCTGCATAGTTCCAATGCACGGCTGATACGTGATAGCCATCTGCGCCATTTTCAGCTGTCAGTTTCCAGTTACCTTCATAGGTATAGGTAGATGAACCACGTAAAACTTCTAAACCGTTTTCCGACTGACCTTCGATCATGTCGATAATTTTGGTGGTTTCACCTAAGAATTCTTCTAGACTTGGCACATCAGGATTTAAGCTACCAAATAGAAAGCCTTTATAACTTTCAAAGCGTGCGACTTTTTTCAAGTCATGTGAACCATCTTGGTTAAAGCAATCTGAATAACCGGCTTCAGCAGGGTCTTTAACTTTGAGTAATTTACCTGAGTTATTAAAAGTCCAACCATGGAATGGACAGGTGTAGGTTGCTTTATTGCCTTTTTTATAACGACATAACTGTGCGCCACGGTGTGAGCAGGCATTGATCATGGCATTCAGTTCACCATTACGGTTACGTGCAATGATAATGGGCTGGCGACCGATATGAGTCGTGTAATAATCATTGTTATTTGGAATTTGGCTTTCATGTGCCAAATACACCCAGTTACCTTCAAAAATGTATTTCATTTCAAGATCAAACAACGCTTGATCGGTAAATACTGAGCGGTGCAGTTTAAATTCACCAGTATCAAAATTATCGACAAGAAGTTCATCAATACGATCTAGATGGCTGGTGTTAATTACAGGAATACGTGGCATGTCCATTCTCCGACTGTCCAATGAGGGGATAGTCGCCGAGTTGTCAAACTTGGATGAGACAGCTCGGCTTCCTTTGAGTGAGTAATTAAGCGCTAGCGCGTCGACGATCAACTTCAGTATTTGGTGCTGCGGCTTGTTCTTTAACTAACTCAACATTAAAGCTAATGTGCTTAAACGGTTGGTTTAGACCACGACGCGCAATTTCAGCTTCGTCTGTGATATCAACAGCAGTTGCTACCAGACCATCACGAGTTGCAAAGGCAAAGTCGTCCCAAAGGTATTTATCACCTTCGATGTTGAATTGAGTGGTTAGCTTGCGGTAACCTGGTGCAGAGATAAAATAATGTACATGTGATGGACGGTTACCATGACGGCCTAATTTGTCTAAAACAAATTGAGTTGTACCTTCTGGAGGGCAGCCATAACCAACTGGCATCGTGGTTTGTGCAACATATTTACCGTCTTGGTCAGAAAGAATCGTACGGCGAAGGTTAAAGTCAGATTGTGACTTATCAAAGAAAGAATAGTTACCCAGGCTGTTGGCATGCCAAATCTCAACTTTAGCGCCTTCAATGATGTTGCCTTCGGTATCTGTTACTGTACCTTCAATAAACAGAGTTGGAATTTTATCGGTTTCCGTACCATCATCCATACGAGCAAAGCCCACTGATTCAGGTGCGCCAGCTACATATAAAGGGCCTTCAATGGTACGTGGTGTACCACCTGTAATACCTGCTTTCGCATCAGCTTCATCGGCACGTAAATCTAGATAGTGCTCTAAACCTAAACCAGCGGCTAAAAGACCTAATTCGTTCGCTTGACCTGCATCTGTAAAATACTCTAGACCTTTCCATAATTCAGTTTGAGTAATATCTAGATCTTCAATCGCTTGGAATAAATCACCCAATAAACGGACCACAACTTGCTGTACACGTTGGTCAACAGGCCTTGTCGCTGTATCTACGTTCATTTGTTTAACCAGAACATCAATCTCTTGACGGTTCATACTATATCTCCTTAAGTATGCATTTAAGTATGGGTGGCTATCACTCGATAAAAGAGGTCTTTGGCTGCCACGTTCCTTGTTTGGTTGTCTAACAATACTTTTTAAGTTGTTTCGTGTAGCGGCTGAAGCTTCTTTCAGGTAATGCGCTGCACGATGTTTTTGATCTGTTGGATGGGATTAAAGTTGCTTAATCCTGTCTATGTGATATACCTTAAAAGAATAAAATCTTCACGTCGAAGATCAAATTTGCATTTTATTATACTTAATAGGTATCGTTAGCCATGGAACTAAGACACTTAAGATACTTTGTCGCGGTGGTTGAAGAGCAGAGTTTTACCAAAGCGGCAGAAAAACTATATATAGCTCAACCACCTTTGAGTCGGCAGATTCAAAATTTGGAACATGAGCTTGGAATTCAGTTATTTGAACGCGGTAGCCGTCCGCTTAAGACTACGGAAGCAGGCCAATTTTTTTATCATCATGCTTTAAAACTTTTGTCTAATGCAGAAGAAATAAAATCGATGACGAAACGAATCGGTTTGACAGAAAGAACAGTGACAATCGGTTTTGTGAGCTCTTTATTGTTTGGTTTACTCTCGAATATTTTGTACTTATTTAAACAACAACATCCACATTTAAAAATAGAAATGGAGGAAATGGCGACCACTGAACAAATCAAAGCATTAAAGGAAGGTCGTATAGATGTCGGCTTTGGGCGTTTGCGTATTTCAGACCCTGCAATTAAACGGGTTTTACTGCGTGAAGAACGCTTAGTAGTTGCCTTACACGCTAGTCATCCTTTGGCACAAAAAAAGGAAGGAGTCTATCTTGCAGATCTGATCGATCAACAATTGATTTTTTACCCAAATCACAATAAACCGAATTTTTCGACCCAAGTGCGTGGCATATTTTCAGAGTATGGTCTGGAGCCTAAAAAAGTACGTGAAGTACGTGAATTACAACTGGCCTTGGGCTTTGTTGCAGCGAATGAAGGGGTTTGTATCACCCCAATGAGTGCCCAAAGTGTGCAATTAACACATTTAACATTTGTTCCTATCTTAGATGAAGCCGCGATAAGCCCTGTATTTATGGCTGTGCGTAATATGGATGAAAGCGAAGATATTCGTGGTTTATTTGATAGTGTTTATCAAGTGTATGATTTAGAAGCGATTCCATATGATCGTGCTGTGTTTTAAATAATGTGTTGATAGACGTTCAGATGAACTGCAGTTATGAAATGATCTATTTAAATAAAGCGGAATGAAGGGATTAATTTGTATTCAACTTTTTAGGTATACAAACATGCCTAATCGGTTTTGGACATTAAGCACCGACTTATTCATTGTGAAAAGCGAATTTTACAAGCTTCACAATTAGGAGGTGGGCTATGCAAAACCAGAAAATTAATATTAATACCTTGGTTGATGAAGCCAAATTTACGCCATTTCATTGGGGTGTTTTGATTTGGTGTCTTTTGATTATTATTTTTGACGGTTATGACTTGGTGATCTATGGCGTTGCCTTACCGTTGTTGATGCAAGAATGGTCATTATCTGCGGTACAAGCGGGCTTACTGGCAAGTACGGCTTTATTTGGCATGATGTTTGGTGCAATGTGTTTTGGCACACTGTCCGATAAAATTGGTCGTAAAAAAACCATTATGATCTGCGTCGGTATTTTTAGTGGTTTTACCTTCTGCGGCGCTTTTGCAAGTACTCCAGTTGAGTTTGGTATTTTACGCTTTCTTGCCGGTCTAGGCATCGGTGGCGTTATGCCGAACGTTGTGGCATTAATGACAGAATACGCGCCAAAACGTATACGCAGCACCTTGGTTGCACTAATGTTTAGTGGTTATGCCATTGGTGGTATGGCTTCAGCATTATTGGGAGCTTGGTTAGTGCCAGTATATGGCTGGAAAATCATGTTTTATATTGCGATTATTCCATGTCTTGCACTGCCTTTAATTTGGAAATTCCTCCCTGAGTCATTGATGTATTTAACCTCGAAGCATCAAACAGATACGACTCGAACGATTGTCTCAAAAATTGCCCCTGAACAAGTCCTCACAACAGATACTCAATTTGTACTCAATGAAGTTTCTGAAGAAGATAACGCTCCGTTAAAAGCATTATTTCAACAAGGCCGTAGTTTCAGTACGTTTATGTTCTGGATTGCATTTTTCATGTGCTTACTGATGGTTTATGCACTTGGAAGTTGGTTACCAAAATTGATGATTCAAGCCGGCTATTCGCTTGGTGCAAGTATGATTTTCCTCTTTGCACTGAATATTGGTGGAATGGTAGGTGCTATTGGTGGTGGTGCTTTGGCAGACCGATTCCATATCAAAAAAGTTCTGAGCATCATGTTCATGTGTGGCGCATTGGCTTTAATCTTACTGGGCTTTAACAGTCCGCAAATGGTTCTGTATACCTTAATTGCTGTTGCAGGTGCAGCTACCATCGGTTCACAAATCTTACTTTATACCTTTGTCGCACAATACTACCCAACCACGGTACGTTCTACAGGTATGGGCTGGGCATCGGGCATTGGACGAATTGGTGCAATCGTTGGACCGGTACTTACTGGTGCGCTGTTAACCATGAATTTGCCGCATCAAATGAACTTCTTGGTGATAGCCATTCCCGGTGTCATCGCTGCATTAGCAATATTTATGGTGAATTTACAAGCGTCAGTAGAAGCGTCTACTCAAGGTCAATCGCCAAAGCTCAATACGCAAGCTATCAAAAATCCAGCGAATTAAGCCGATATTTAAAGATTTAACATTACCCCAAAATTTTAAGTTTCTAGGCCCTGATGCACAGCATGAGGGCTAGTGGAAAATTGTGAAAAAAAAATAAGGAAAGGGCATTGCCCAAATCGAGGTCAGGATGAAAACTCAAAAGCTAAATTTAGTCAAAAAAACCTTTAAAATGAAACCGATGATACTGGCTTGTGCAGCCGCGTTCCCCATGTGGACACATGCGGCAGTCAGTGAGGCTGAAGTTGAACAGTTGCGTGATGAAGTCAAAGCATTAAAAGCCATGATGCAGCAATATGTTCAGCAGCAAAACACTTTGTCGAGTGAAATCAAAGACGTAAAACAACGACCTGTAGTTGCTGCGCAGAATCAAAAACCGACTCAAACACCAAGCCTGAGTTTAAATACCAAATCGGGCGCTGAATTTAGCTTGTATGGCAATGTACGTGCAGATGCATCTTATCAGGCAGAAGGCGGCAGCTTATCTCGCCTGTATAACCAAATGAATAGTGTTCCGCTAGAAGGGAATGCTGAAAGTTCAGATCGTTTAAAAGCAACACTTGCTGCCACACGTTTAGGACTAGACTTTAAAACGCCGACTCAAGTGGGCGATGTAGGCGGTAAAATTGAAGTCGACTTTTTGGGTGCGAATGATGGACTGCGGATTCGTCATGCCTATTTGACCTATGGTGATTGGTTGGTGGGGCAAACATGGTCTAACTTTGCTGTACCTGATTATATGCCTGAAACCATTGATGCATTGGGCTATGTCGGTGGTGCTGTTAAACGTACACCGCAAGTTCGCTATAGTCACAAATTTAGTCCAGAGACAAATCTTGTACTCGCAGCAGAAGATTCTAAGGATGACAGCTCAAATATGCGTTTGCCTGCATTAACAGCGCGTTTAAACCATAAAATGACAGATACACTGATGTTAAGCGCACGTGCGATGGGTGCTGAAAAGAAAACGGATACGGATATAGAAACCGCATGGGGACTTGGTCTGGGCGCAAAACTAGATTTGACGGATAAAACAGTGCTCAAAGCGGATTATTACCATGTCAAAGGCGACAGTAGTTTTGTGTCATGGACGAACCAAGGTTTTGTGACCAATGCGGATAAAGACATCATCGCCACCAATGAATTTGACTCGATTACAGTAGGTTTAACTCAACAAATTTCAGCACAATGGCGCGGAACATTGGGCTATGGTTATATGAAAGCAGATGGTAATGCAGATTATGTCAACTCATTAGTTGATAAAACCAAGGCCAATAAAAACTTGTGGCAAGCATGGGCAAATGTATTTTACAGCCCTGTTAAGCCGATTAGTTTAGGTCTGGAATATGTCTATGGTGAACGTGAAGCTTTTGGCGCTGCACCAAATGGCAGTACTAAGGGTGAAGATAACCGAATCAATGCGGTCGCGATGTACAACTTCTAATGCCCTTACAGAGAATTGTTTAATTTAAATTGCCTTAGAAATTTCAATATCAATTTAACGAGAGCGTGATTGGAAGTATGTTCAGGTTTTGACATCTGACTTTCCGACAATCTTTCAATGCGTACTCTTAATCAATACACGCCCTTGATCTTTATCGATTGAGGGCTTTTATCTTATTTAGAAACTTTTATTTTTTGACTAAAAAATATAATTATCTGTTTTATTTCATTTAACAAATCATTTGAATATAAAAATACGAAGAAGAATATTAATAAAAATCATGAATTTTGAAATATTTTGATACATACATGATGATAAAACACACTACAATCCTTGCCGTTAAATTCGTTTCACTTAGAAGACGCAATCATGGATGTCCCTCAATTTTCCAAATATAACAACACGTCACTTAAGCTTTTAAGCCTAATGATGCTTACTGCAATGGCACAATATAGTGTTGCAGATAGCAATGTATTACCTGAAATCACCATTAACGTTGAACAAAGTTCAATGGATGATCAAATAAAAAAAGCACTGACTAAAGTAAATGGTGCAACCAATGCGATCGTTGCAGCAGACATTCAAGATGTACCCAAGCGAACAAATGCTGATTTATTTAAAAATCAACCGGGGATATACGCAGCATCTTCTGGAAATGAAGGGGTGAAACTGTCGATACGTGGCTCCGGGATCAATCGTGCACCGGGGGCGCATGCTTCAGGGTTGTATGTGACCTTAGATGATTTGCCATTTACAGGGCCGGGTGGAACACCTTATGAACTGCTTGAGCCGCTGTGGGTAGACCATATAGAGGTTTTACGGGGGGCTAATGGTTTAACACGTGGTGCATTAAGCTTGGGTGGTCTAATTAACTATGATAGCCCAACTGGAAAAAATGCAGCAAAACTGTCAGTGCATCATGAAATGGGTAGCCACGGTTATCAGAAAAGTGAAATCAGCTCAGGACAACAAATCGGTGACTTAGACTATTATGTTTCATTAACGCAAAGTGATGATGATGGTTTTCAAGATCATGCTTCAAGCCAGAGTAAAGGTATATCGGCCAATGTGGGATATCAAATAAATCCAAACCTAGATACACGTTTTTATCTGCGTTACCGAGAGACTGAACACCAAACGCCGGGACGTCTAACCCAACAACAGATTGAACAAAATCCAAAACAAGCAGTAGCCCAAAATATCTCGCTGAATAATAATCGTCCGCAGCCGGGAAGTCTTTGGTTGGCGAATAAAACCAATATGACTTTGGACTCGGGCGATCGTTTACAGTTGGGTCTGGCCTATCATCATTATCCGATGGATTTGCAAGAAGGTTTGTATAGTACCGATGTTGACTATGACGATATCATTACCTTATTTAACTACCAATTTGACCGAACGCTATGGGGGCATGAAAGCCAAAATACTTTAGGTTTTCGTAGTACCACGCATTTGCCAGATGGTCAGGTCGTTGAACGCTTGCGTGTAGCGCAAGGCGCCTATGCTGCGGGTACAGAAACGCGGCATTATACCTACCAAGGTGGTGACTATGTTTTACATTATGCCAATGCCTTGGCACTACACCCACAGTTTTGGCTCGATAGTCGAGTTGCATTGGCGTACACCCATCGTGAAAGTGAAGTGACATGGCCTGTGCAAAGTCATAAAGAAAATATTCGTGAATGGAATGTCCTGCCATCGCTAGGTTTTCGATATCAAATCCAACCTGAAACACAGCTCTTTGCCAATGTCAGTCGAAGCTTAGAAGCACCACATCCTTGGGCTTTAATTTGGGGTTCGGATCAAAAGTTCCCCGATGAAAGTGGCGCAGCGACGGGACGCCAAAATGCTCCGATTCATTTGAATAGTCAGACAGCGAATACTCTTGAACTAGGTGGGCGTGGTCAACATGCACTGGGTGAGTGGAATATTGCATATTACTATTCACAGGTTAAAAATGAACTGTTGGCTGTTGAAATCCAACCAGAGCCTAATCCGATAATTTACGAATCGAATGCTTCAGACACTGTCCATCAAGGGATTGAAGTCGGTTTAAACAGTTCACTTTGGCAAAATGATACATATGGACAGGTTCAACTAAAACAAGCCTATACCTTGAATGATTTTCACTATAAAAATGATGCGGTATTTGGAAAAAATGAGCTGGCAGGTATACCAAAACACATCTATCAGGCTGAACTGAAATACGAACATCCTTTAGGCTTTTATGCTGCGGTGAATACACTTTATGCCGCAAAGGTCGCAACCGACTATGCCAATAGTTTCTACGCAAAAGATTGGCAAATTTGGGGAGCATCGTTCGGCTATATGCAACCACAAAAACAGTATTTGGCTTGGTTGGATTTCAGAAATATGGCCAATAAAAAATATGCATCTACCGTGACACCGGGCTATAACGATGCCGGCAAAGATCCTGCTCGTTTAACACCGGGTGAAGGTCGGGCGGTATATGCAGGACTAACGTATCATTTTAATTAAGTATCTTGTATTCAAATACAGTGATCCCTTGCAAAGCCTTATGCTGCGGATTTGAAAATAAAAAAGGGAGCCAATCAGCTCCCTTTTTTAAACCTTTGATTGGGCTGTTAAGCAGTTCGAGGCATATCCTGAATACGTCGCCATGGCTGAGCTTCTTCAATTTCATACGCCAGTTCGATCAAGGTTTTTTCATCACCGACATCGGCTGATATTTGCATACTGATCGGTAGTCCGTCGTTTTGGGTTTCTCCCATAGGAATCGACATACCTGGCGCACCAACAACATTTTGGATGGGGGTAAAAGTCACATAGTTCTGTATACGTTCAAATAACTGGTCAAACGGTAATTGAGGTGATAAATAGCCGATTTTCGGTGTGGTATGTGCAAGTACAGGCGATAGCAAAACGTCATAATGCTTAAAGATTTCACGATATTGTTGCTGCATTTTCTTTAATCGATACAGAAACAGCGGGGTTTTATAAAAGTTCTTTTTATACAACTTCGATAAACCAACGGTTAAGTGATCTAACTCTTTGGGATTAAAGTCAGCGCCAAAGATTTTCTTGCCAAAGGTACTCAGTAAAAAGGATAACATCCCCCAATATTCACTAAAATCTTCAACAAAGCTTAAGGAAAAAGGTAATTGAAGTTCTTCAACATGATGGCCTAATTTTTCTAAGAGTGCTGCACTATGCATTAAGGTTGCAGTTGTTTCGCTATCTATTTGCCCTGTAATCGATTGCGGGACTAAACCGATGCGTAATCGACGTTTAGAAGGCCCATGAATCATGCCTATGCGTGGCAGCTTTTTATTGTAATAACTTGATTCCATTCCTGCATAGAAATGAGCAGTATCTCGTATGCTACGGGTTAGGACACCTTCACTGATGATATTAATCGGAAGAGAGCCTGCTGCTTCACTGTCATAAGTACGGCCACGGCTAGGCTTTAATCCAATCAAACCGCAGCATGCAGCAGGGATACGAATCGAACCACCGCCATCATTGGCATGGGCAATCGGCACTACACCGGCTGCCACGAGAGCTGCGGAACCCCCTGAAGATGCACCGCAGGAATAACTTAAATGCCAAGGGTTATAGGTGGCTGATCCATCTTTATATTCGGTGCTGGCATTTAGACCAAATTCAGGGAGCTTGGATTTTCCTAATACGACAAACCCTTGATCTAAGATTTGTTGGCTAATTTGAGGATTACGATCGGCTGGTTTTGAACCGATGGCCTTTGAACCATGGCGTGAGGGCAATCCTTGATAATCTAGATTATCTTTAAAGAAAAAAGGGACACCCGCAAAAAGACCATGTTCAACATATTGATTTTGCTCTAAAGCACGCTGAAAACAGTCCAGTTCAATGGCATTTAGATGCGGGTTCACTTGTTCCGCACGTGCAATGGCCGCTTGTGTTATTTCTTGCACGGAGGCTTCTTTAGATTTGATGAGCTGTGCAATCCCCACAGCATCCAGATCTGTGAGTACATCCGAACTAAAGGCATGTATGCGTTGACTGTGTTTTTGATCTTCCATGAACTAACCTATTTGTTTTTTGAATTTTGGTAAATATTGAATGAATTCATTGTTATCTCAACAACAAATATATGTATTTGAACTGTATTGCTTTGAGCATAATAATGACAATAAAAATTGTCAAATATTCATCTGATCTGAGGAAAGTGCAGAGATTGTACTAAGGAGGGCATCTAAAGCCTGTTGAATCTCATCCTTCCATGCAAAGGAACAATTTAAACGGATATATTGAGTTTTGGCTTCTGATACGTTAAATAAACGGCCTGGAGCAACACCGATCTGCTGTTGAATTAAGGCTTCATAGACTGCCATACTTTCAACATTCTCCGGTAATTTTAACCAAAGAAAATAACCACTTGGATGATATTGTAATTTGCATCCAGTCGGTAGGCGGCTTTCTAAATAACGGTAAAACTGTAATTTATGTTGCTGTAGACTTTTTCTTAAGACCCGTAAATGTTTTTCATAATGATAATTTGAAATAAATTCCACCAAGGCATTTTGCAATAAGGTATTGACGGAAATAGTACTCATGAGTTGTAAGTGTTGAATCGCTTGAGAGTATTTACCTGCATGCACCCAACCCACCCGAAATGCAGCGCCCAACGTTTTAGAAAAAGAAGAGCAATGTAAGACCATATTATTTTGGTCAAAATATTTCATTGAAACGGGCTTCTTGGACGCATAATGCATTTCCTCATACACATCGTCCTCAATTAAATGCACATGATATTGGTGTAATAACACGGCAATTTTTTGCTTGATTTCATCACTCACTGTGAAGCCCACAGGATTATGTGAATTTAGCATCAGCCAACAGATCTTGACGGGATAAGTTTTTAAAATATGTTCAAACGCGGTTAAATCAAAACCGTCTTGTGGATGTTCCGGTAAGGTCACCACTTTAAGGCCTAAGCGCTCTGCAGCTTGCAAGGCGCCATAGAAAATATTTTGCTGTAACACGATATAGTCACCCGGTGAGGCTATGGCCTGTAAGGAAAGATTCAGTGCATCCATACAGCCTGAGGTAATCACAATATCCTCTGGATCAGTGGCTATGCCTTGCATGCAATAACGCTGTGCAATCAACTTACGAAGGGCTAAATTACCGGGTGGAAGATTATCAATGGCATCGTAACTTTTGGGATTTCGGGAAATTTGCCCCATGATTTGGGTTAACTTTTTAGAAAAAACAATGTCTTGAGCTGGAAAAGCTGATCCCAATGGAACGATTTTTTCATCTTGTATTGATTTTAAATACTTAAAGACCAGAGAGTTAATTTCAATGGGGGTGTTTAAAGACACGATTTGAGTTTGTTCAGCCTCTATTTCGACTAAGCCTTGCGCTACATAGTAGCCTGATTTTTCACGTGCATAGATTAAGCCACGCGATTCCAACTCCTGATAGGCATTCATGACCGTGATTAAACTAAAACCGGACAACTGCACTTGTTCACGTAAAGACGGGAGCTTTTCGTGCGCTTTTAAAGTGCCATTTTCAATCAGTTGACGTAGGTGCTGTGCGAGCTGTTCCGATTTATACATAGTCATCAACAAGACAAAGTTCTGTTATAAATATATCAGTAAACGAAACTTTACATTATATTTTTATAACAGATGAGTCTGTACTGTTATAAGTTTTTTCAAATTCACTGTATCTAGTTTTAAGCTTGAATTTTTTATAAGGTGCATTGACCACAACACTTGTGGCGTCAAATGGTATGGAAGTTAGGGAGTTGAGTATGTTTAAAGCCAGTGAATTAGATCTGTTACAACATTTACTGGTGGATGTTCCATTGACGGATTCAACACTGCATCTGTTGCAACAACAGCATACAAATTTAGAAGCGGTGCTTTTACGCAGTCGAATTTTGCGACAAGTACAGCAAGTGGGCTATGTCAGTATTTGTCAGGAGCATATGCACGCCAAGGCTGAAAATGCGGCTTTTTTATTTGCACCATTTATCCTAGCGAATTTGAATCAGAAGGTGATCTACGCTACACCGCAAAGCCCTGAAAATGTTGCGATATTAAATCGTTATTATCAAGCGGAGACTAAACTTAGCGCATTTAAAGTTGATGATGTTTTATCGGGACTCAATGTCTACATTGAGCTACATAATGAACAACTATCGCCAGCAGAATACTTCTATTTTAGTTTGATCAATAGCTTATGTAATCCGAAAGTTTCCAAAATCATTTGTATTACACATCTACATATAAACCTAGAGAAATTAAAACAGCTCGCTGAATTTTTAGATGTTGAAATCCATGTATTGGCGGATAAAGTTGAATCGATCGACTTTGATTTAAGTAAAATCAATATGTTAAAGCTGCTATTTAAAGACAAAGATCAGCAATATATCGATTTATGCCAAAAATTTTCGTTTATTAATGCGCAAATTTTACAACGATTAGGTTTATATGAGTTTGACCGTGCGCAAGTCTTGGTAGAAGACATGTTTTATTCAGAACACATCTTTGAAAAAATGTCGGTATACGGTGAATATATTCAAACGCATCTACAGCACCAAGTTTAAAAAAACAGAGTCCTGCATAAGCGATTCAGAGGGGAAAGTAATTTTATAGCTGTAATTTTATAGCTGTAATTTGATCACTTTAAAAATGCAAAAAAGCTTGTAAATGTAGACTTACAAGCTTTTTTAAAATTCAAATTTAAACCAATTTATTTGGCCTAATGATCAATTCAATATGATCTGATCACTAGCAAACATGAAATGTAAGATGTACATGCAATAGCGAGTTGCCATAAGTGAATAGATTATCGTTTAAGGTAGATAGGAATTATCTGCACCAACAACAAACGCTACACCAATACAGAATAAAAGCACATAGATCGAGAACCAAATAATGGCACGTTTAAAAGCCTTATCTGAAATTTCACTGTCTGCATATTTTTGCGGTTTTTTAGGCTCTTGATTGCTCATAAGATGTACTCTAAATCCCTAGTGGTTATAGGTGATTATTGGGGTATATCGCCTGAAAGCATAGATACAACATTCATCTAAATTTCTATAACAGTTATATTTTAGAAGAAGCCATCCTGACTTAATCCATTAATAATCTATGATATTGGTCGGTTCTTTTTCTCAAAAAGTCCCAGACCAGTTTAATACGCGGCTCGTGTTGTAAATCGACTAAGGTCAGCATCCAAAAGGTATGTACAAAACGAACATCTTGCGCCAAGACTTGTTCTAATTCGGGTTTTTCCTCGGCCAAAAACTTGGGCAATATTGCCAATCCTGCACCCGCACTCACGGCAATTTGTTGTGCCAAAATACTACTACTTCTAAAGTTTGCATTGAGCTGAATAGGTAAACGTTCTAAACAATACAGTTCAGGGCTATAGACCAAATCATCTATATAATTCACAAAGGTATGTGATTTTAAATCTTCTAATGTATGAATGGGTTGCGTGTTTTTTAAGTATTCTTTACTGCCATAAATCTTTAAACAATAGTCTGCCAGTCGAGTAATGATATAAGGCCCAGATTTTGGTCGATCGATGGAAATAACAATATCTGCTTCACGATGTGAAAGCTTGATCATTTTCGGCACAGGAATAAGGTCGATAGTCAGCAAGGGGTATTTTTTGGACAATTCTGCCAAGAGCTGTGTCAAAAATGCCGTTCCAAATCCTTCGGGTGTGCCAATTCGCACACGACCTTGCATAGGTTGGTTGGGTTTTTCGATTTGTAAAAAAGCCTGTTCCATTTGTTCAACCCGAGGAACCAGTGCCAAACCTTCTAAAGTGAGCTCATAACCTGTGGCTTCACGTTTAAATAATGGTGTGCCTAAAGCCAGTTCTAGTGCATGTATACGTCTAGAAACCGTACTGTGCTCCACACCAATAATTCGTGCGGTATTGGTTAGGGTTTTCGCACGAGCCAAAACCAAAAAATACTGTAAATGATCCCAATCTACTTTCATTGTTATTGTCATCCCTGTGCATATTTGCACATCAATCGTGCGTGAATCTCTATTGGTAGTCAAAATTTTCTTTGCTAGTTTGAAGTGAATTGGAAAATATAAATATAAGGCTTTTGGATATTTTCTAAGTCAGTACAAAACAATAAATGCCTATGGAGAGGTCATGAACACAATGTCAAATATTCAGTCAGCGACGGCTAAATTATTAATTAACGGTAAATTTGTAGAGTCAAACACTACAGAGTGGCAAGACATTCTAAATCCTGCAACTCAAGAGGTTTTGGGTCGTGTTCCAATGGCGACTATGGAAGAAGTGGATGCAGCGATTGCTTCAGCGCAAGAGGCGTTTAAGACTTGGCGCTTAACACCCGTACAAGCACGTATGCGCATTATGCTGAAGCTACAAGATCTCATCCGTAGCAATATAAAAGACATTGCCCGCGTACTGACTGCTGAGCAAGGAAAGACACTTGCAGATGCTGAAGGTGATATTCAACGTGGTTTAGAAGTCGTTGAGCATGCGTGTTCGGTTGGCACACTTCAAATGGGCGAATATATAGAAGGTGTTGCACGTGGTGTGGATACCTATACTTTGCAGCAACCTTTGGGTGTATGTGCAGGAATTACGCCATTTAACTTTCCTGCGATGATTCCACTGTGGATGTTCCCAATGGCCATCGTCTGTGGAAATACCTTTGTTTTAAAGCCATCTGAACAAGATCCATTATCGACCATGATGCTTGTCGAACTTGCGATTGAAGCTGGTATTCCAGCAGGTGTATTAAACGTAGTGCATGGTGGTAAAGACGTTGTTGATCGTTTATGCACACATCAAGCTATTAAGGCCATTTCATTTGTGGGCTCTACAGCTGTTGGTACACATGTATATAACCTTGCAGGACAGCATGGAAAACGTGTGCAGTCGATGATGGGGGCCAAAAACCATGTGGTGGTAATGCCGGATGCCAATAAAGAACAAACTTTAAATGCCCTCGTTGGTGCAGCATTCGGTGCGGCAGGTCAGCGTTGTATGGCTTTGTCGGTTGCTGTCATGGTTGGTGAAAGTAAAGAATGGGTCAATGAACTGGTTGAAAAAGCCAAAACTCTGAAGGTTAACGCAGGGCATGAGCCGAATACCGATATTGGCCCAGTCATTTCACCTCGCGCAAAAGCACGTGTACTGGATTTAATTCAAAGTGGTGTAGAACAAGGCGCAGAACTGTTGCTGGATGGTCGTGATGTTCAAGTCATCGGCTATGAGCAAGGAAACTTTGTCGGAGCAACGGTTTTTAATCAAGTTTCAACCGATATGCGCATCTATACCGAAGAGATCTTTGGACCCGTATTAGCCATTATTCATGTCGATACTCTGGAGCAGGCGATTGAATTAATTAATGCCAATCCATTTGGCAACGGTGTTGGACTATTTACACAAAGCGGTGCAGTCGCTCGTACATTCCAAAGCGATATCGATATTGGTCAAGTGGGTATCAATATTCCAATTCCTGTACCTGTACCTTTCTTTAGCTTTACAGGATCGCGTGGTTCAAAACTGGGTGACTTAGGTCCATATGGTAAGCAAGCAGTTCAGTTCTATACACAAACCAAAACGATCACCAGTCGTTGGTTCGAAGATACACAAGAAAAAGGTGAAGTGAATACCACCATTAACCTACGTTAATTTAGGAGTTCAAGGATGAATATTGCCTTTATCGGTTTAGGAAACATGGGCGGAAAAATGGCTCAAAACCTACTCAAAGCAGGTTTTACGGTTTACGGTTTCGACTTAAGCGAAATTGCGATTCAGCATTTTACTGAAGCAGGTGGCATCGTTTGCCAAAGCCCACAAGATGCCGCGAAACAAGCAGATGTCGTGATTAGCATGTTGCCTGCTGCCAAGCATGTCAAAGAGGTGTACTTGGGAGAAAATGGTGTATTGGCGGTAATGAAAGCAGGAAGCTTATGTATCGATAGCAGTACCATTGATCCGCAAACCATTAAGGATATAGCCGAGGCGGGTGCTGCACATCAGATAAAAATCTGTGATGCACCTGTTTCAGGCGGAACTATTGGTGCTCAGGCAGGTACATTAACCTTTATGGTCGGTTCAGATGATCAAACCTTTGAAAAAACCAAAGCGGTATTGGGCCACATGGGTAAAAACATTGTGCATTGTGGTGATGTGGGTGCAGGTCAAATTGCGAAAATTTGCAATAACTTGATTCTTGGTATTTCCATGGCAGCCGTTGCTGAAGGTATGGCACTCGGTGCGCGTCTGGGAATTGATCCTCAAGCCTTAGCGGGTGTGGTGAATAGTTCGAGTGGACGTTGCTGGAGTTCGGATGTATGTAATCCATGGCCGGGTATCTCAGCAAATGCACCTGCGGGACGTGGCTATACTGATGGTTTTGCAACGCAGTTGATGTTGAAAGATTTAGGGCTGGCTGTAGAAGCCGCAGGACAAGTCAAACAGCCGATTATTTTAGGCGGACTGGTTCAGCAAATGTATCAACAGCTGTGTTTACAAGGTAATGCTCACTTAGATTTTTCAAGCATCGTGCAGCAATATTTACCTAAGGATGCTGAATAATCGCATTGAACACCAATCTAGCCTAGGGATGGCTAACAATACTAACACTCGTGTCGGAATAACAATAAATTGAGACTGAGGTAGAGAACATGTCGAATTATCAAGATGTTGCAAAGGCATTTGACTTAAATCATGCTGCCAAAGAAATGTTATCAGGCTCTTTAGAGCAATTAAATGCATGTTATGAATGCTGCGACCGTCATGCGATTGATCAAAATAAGGTTGCACTGTATTGGCAAGGTAAAGATGGGCGGAAAGAACAATATACCTTTGCAGAGCTGCAACAGTGGTCGAGCCAATTTGCCAATTTTTTAAAGTCACAGGGTGTGCAAAAAGGTGATCGTGTATCGGGTTTATTACCCCGTACAGTTGAATTACTTGTGGTGATTTTAGGTGCTTGGCGAATAGGTGCTGTATATCAACCGCTATTTACCGCCTTTGGCCCCAAAGCCATTGAACATCGTTTACACCTTGCGCAAAGCAAATTGGTGATCAGTGATGTGGGTAATCGCAGTAAATTAGATGAAGTTGCACATTGTCCTCAAATCGTCACTGTTGCAGATCGAGCGGGTCAAGGGATTCAACAGGGAGATTTAAACTTTTGGGATGAAGTAAACGCACAGCCTACAGCGTGTGAATTTGTCCTACAGAGCATCAATGATCCATTTCTTTTAATGTTTACTTCAGGTACGACTGGTCCTGCAAAACCTTTAGAAGTCCCGCTCAAAGCCTTAATCGCTTTTGGTCAATATATGAAAAATGCGGTAGGACTGCGTGAAGATGATTCGTTTTGGAATATCGCCGATCCGGGTTGGGCTTATGGTTTGTATTATGGAATCACTGGGCCACTTTTACTTGGACATGCAACACTCTTTTACGAAGGTGTTTTTAGCATTGATAGTCTCTGTCAGATCGTAGATGACTACAACGTGACGAACCTTGCAGGCGCACCGACAGCGTATCGGATGATGATGGCAGCTGATCCTGAACAAATGGCAAAACTCAAAGGGAAATTTCGAGTCGTCAGTAGCGCTGGTGAGCCGCTTAACCCTGAAGTGTTCCGCTGGTTTAAACAAGTTTTAGATGCACCGATCTTTGACCATTATGGTCAGACTGAAGTTGGTATGGTGGTGTGTAATCACCATGGTTTACAACATGATATTCGCGCAGGTGTCGCAGGTTATGCCAGTCCGGGATATCGCGTGGCGGTTGTTGATGAACAAGGGCAAGAGCTACCTGCAGGAACGCCAGGAGTACTGGCTGTCGATATTAGTCAATCACCGATGATGTGGTTTGGTGGCTATAAAGAAAGTCGTAAGTCACCCTTTGTAAAGCATTATTACCTCACTGGTGATACCGCAGAATTACACGCAGATGGCAGTATGAGCTTCGTTGGTCGTAATGATGATGTGATTACAACATCCGGTTATCGTATTGGGCCATTCGATGTAGAAAGCGCTTTACTTGAGCATGATGCAGTGATTGAAGCTGCGGTCATTGGTGTGCCTGATCCAGATCGGACAGAAATCGTAAAAGCTTTTGTGATTTTAGCTGAGCATGTCACAGCGTCAGAAGAATTAGCGGAGCAGCTGGGGCAATTTGTGAAAAAGCGCCTATCTGCACATGCTTATCCACGATTGGTGGAGTTCGTTCAAGAACTACCGAAAACTCCAAGCGGAAAAATTCAGCGCTTTTTATTAAGAAATCAAGAGATTGCAAAACAATCTACGCAGCATGCAAGTTAAGAGACGCAACGATTAACCCTTAATTAATGCCGAACAATCAGGATCAAAATCAAGCTTTCATTCAGTTTTAGTCATTTTCGAACTGGATGAAAGCAATTGATTGATGTACAGGAAGATAAGATGCAATTTACCGAAGAACAATTATTAATTCAGGACATGGCACGCAGTTTCGCGCAGCAACAAATTAAACCTCAAGCGGCTGAATGGGATAAACACGGTACCTTTCCCAAAGCGGCTTTAGCGCAGATGGGGGAACTGGGTTTATTGGGTATGTTGGTATCAGATGAATGGGGTGGTTCAGATACAGGTAATCTTGCTTATGTTATGGCTTTAGAAGAGATTGCCGCGGCCGATGGGGCAACCTCAACCATTATGAGTGTACATAACTCGGTAGGCTGTGTTCCTATAGCTAAATTTGGCACAGAAGAACAAAAGCAGAAATATTTAGTGCCTTTAGCACAAGGCAAAATGATCGGCGCATTTGCATTAACTGAGCCGCATACAGGTTCAGATGCTGCTGCCATTAAAACTCGTGCAGTCAAAGATGGAAATGAATGGGTGATTAATGGTGCTAAGCAGTTTATTACCTCTGGTCATAATGCAGGGGTCATTATTGTCTTTGCTGTGACTGACCCAAGTGCAGGGAAAAAAGGCATGAGTGCTTTTATTGTCCCTCGTGAGACAGCCGGTTATGAAGTGATTCGTACTGAAGAAAAGCTTGGATTACATGCCTCAGATACCTGCCAAATCGCACTCACAGACGTGCGAGTGCATGAAAGCCTAATGTTAGGAAAAGAAGGTGAAGGTTTGAAAATCGCCTTATCAAATCTAGAAGGCGGTCGTATTGGTATAGCGGCGCAAGCAGTCGGACTTGCACGTGCAGCATTAGAAGAAGCAACCCGATATGCCAAAGAGCGTATTACTTTTGGTAAACCAATTTTTGAACATCAGGCAGTTGCGTTCCGATTGGCAAGTATGGCAACAGAAATAGAGGCCGCACGCCAATTGGTCTATCACGCGGCACGTTTAAAAGAAGCAGGACAACCTTGTTTAAATGAAGCGTCTATGGCCAAGCTTTTTTCGTCTGAAATGGTAGAACGAGTTTGCTCCGCAGCATTACAAGTCTTTGGAGGTTATGGCTATCTCAAAGATTTCCCGATAGAGCGTATATATCGTGATGCACGTATTTGCCAAATCTATGAAGGCACAAGTGATATCCAACGTTTAGTAATTGCCCGCAGCTTATAACGTTGTCTTTAAGACCTTTAAACGAAAAGGCTTCAGATATGAAGCCTACTCATAAATATTGAATATATATAGGGATATCACATGCAATTTGAAACGATTCTGCTCGAAAAGAACAATGGTGTTGGACTCATTATTTTAAATCGTCCTCAGGCCTTAAATGCGTTGAATAGCACAATAATTAAAGACCTTAATTTGGCCTTGGATGATTTAGATCGAGATCCAACCATCGGTTGTATGGTTATTACAGGTTCAGAAAAAGCCTTTGCCGCTGGTGCAGATATTAAGGAAATGGCTGAACTGAGTTTTCCGAATATTTATTTGGATGATTTTTTTCATCTGGCAGATCGAATTGCTCAGCGCCGTAAACCTTTAATCGCAGCTGTCTGTGGTTATGCGTTAGGTGGAGGCTGTGAGTTAGCACTCATGTGCGACTTTATTTACTGTGCCGATAATGCAAAATTCGGTTTACCAGAAGTGACTTTGGGAGTAATTCCAGGAATAGGTGGTACACAGCGCTTAACGCTTGCTATTGGTAAGGCCAAAGCCATGGAAATGTGTCTGACTGCCAGACAAATGGGCGCAGTAGAAGCAGAGCAGAGTGGTTTAGTTGCTCGAGTCTTTCCTAAAGAGGTGTTGGTCGAAAAGACCTTAAAAGCTGCTGAAAAAATAGCCGAAAAATCTGTGGTGGCAACCATGATGATCAAAGAGTCAATTAACCGTGCATTTGAAGTCAGTTTGCAAGAAGGTTTACGCTTTGAACGTAGAACATTCCATTCGATTTTTGCAACTCAAGACCAAAAAGAAGGCATGCAAGCATTTGTTGAAAAGCGCCAAGCCAATTTTAAAAACAATTAAAAATAAAAAAGGATTATATGGATATGAGTACAAATAACTTAATGATTGAAGAACATGGACATTTAGGCCAAATCAGTTTAGATCGCGTGGCAAGTTTAAATGCCTTGTCTTTGGAAATGATTCAAGGGATTCAACAGCAATTAGCACTATGGGCTGATCAAACTAATATTCATGCTGTACTTATTCGCTCAAATAGTCCTAAAGCATTTTGTGCAGGTGGCGATATTCGCTATCTCTATGATAGTTATATGAATGGTAAAGAAGATCATCAAGCTTATTTTCAAGCTGAGTATGAAATGCTGAATACCATTCGTGCGTATGAAAAACCCATTATTGTCATACTTGATGGCTATGTACTTGGCGGTGGATTTGGCTTGGCCCAAGCATGTCATGTGCTTATCAGCAGCGAAAAATCTAGATTTGCCATGCCTGAAACTGCCATTGGATTTTTCCCAGATGTGGCTGCGACACACTTTTTATCACGTTTAGATGATATTGGTGTGTACATGGCAACTACAGGCGATCAAATCAGTGCCAGCGATGCGTTGTATCTAGATTTGATTGACTACCATGTTCCGAGTGAGCAACTTGTTCAATTAGAAGAAGAATTAAGAAATTCCAAGCAACTAAGCAAGGAAAATATTGAACAATTGATTGCGAAATATATTACTCGACCAGCGGAAAGTGAACTTAGTCAAAATGCAGATTTAATTCGTAAGCATTTTGGTTTTGAGAGCATTGATGCCATTGAAAATAGTCTTGAAAATGAACAGCATAATGATGCTCAAGTGTGGGCGCTAAAAATACGCAATACCTTGGAACAACGATCTCCAATCGCGAAAAGAATCAGTTTACAACTCCAGCATTTAGGTCGTGGTCTTTCACTGAAGCAATGCATGCAAATTGAACGACATTTACAAGACGTTTGGTTTCAACATGGCGATATTGTCGAAGGTGTGCGCGCATTAATTGTGGATAAAGACAAACAGCCAAAGTGGCAACAGTCTAGTCCGACCTTAGATAAAATAATGGAGGAAATATCTATTTAATCAGTAATTTAAAAACATTCACGGTTCAAACACTTGGGTAATATTCATATTCAATTTCTTATTCAATATGAACAAGTGACTCAGCGTAAATTAAGCATATATAAGATCTAAAAATATTGATTTTCATGAAGAAAATCATCACACAAATCAAGCATCGTGAAAATGCAACATAGAAATATCTTGCAGAATAAGGAAGATAACAATGCAAAATGTACAGGGAAACACAGCTCCACCAGCTAAGTCCTCGCATCGTTTAGCGGGTATTTCCAGCATGGTGGGTACAACCATCGAATGGTATGACTTTTTTATCTATGGTGCTGCCGCAGCACTCATTTTCAATCGACTTTTTTTCCCAAATCTTGATCCCTTAACTGGCGTGTTGGCAGCATTTGCTACCTATGCTGTAGGCTTTATTGGTCGTCCACTCGGTGGCATTGTTTTTGGCCATTTTGGCGATAAAATTGGTCGTAAATCAATGTTATTGGTCACATTAATGTTGATGGGTATTCCCACAGTGATGATTGGGTTGTTACCGACATTTGAAACCATTGGTTATTGGGCAACGGTTTGTTTAATTATTTTAAGATTTATACAAGGCATGGCCATGGGTGGAGAATGGGGCGGAGCAGTCCTCATGGCGGTAGAGCATGCGCCAGCGGGTAAAAAAGGCTTTTGGGGAAGTTTGCCGCAAGCCAGTACAGGTGGTGGTTTATTGCTCGCTTCGGTGGCTTTAGGTCTAGTCTCAATGTTGCCTGAAGAAGCACTTTTTAGCTGGGGTTGGCGTCTACCATTTTTAGCCAGCATTATTTTACTGGCTGTAGGTTGGTATATTCGTGTAAAAGTACCTGAATCACCAGACTTTGAAAAAGTTAAAGCTCAAACCAAATCAATTAAAGTTCCAGCAAAACAAGTGTTTAAAAATCATCCTAAGCAGTTGATTACGATTATTTTATCTCGAGCTGCTGAAAATGCTTGGTTCTATTTGGCATCGACATTTGCTTTAGCCTATACCACCACACAGCTAAATATTCCTAGGCAAGATATCTTGTTTGCAACGATTTGTGGTGCTGCAGTCATCATGGTTATTACGCCAATTTTTGGACATTTGTCTGATAAAGTTGGGCAAAAAAACATGTTTAGATTTGGTTTATGCATATTGGCTTTATACAGCTATCCATTTTTTGCGATGTTAAATACCAAGGATCCTGTATTGGTTTGGACGGCCATAGTGATTGGTATTGGTGTGGTTTTTCCTTTGATGTATGCGCCGCAGTCACAGTTATTTTCGCGCCAATTTCCAGCAGAAATACGTTATAGCGGTATTTCAATCTCAGTTCAATTTGCAGGCGTGCTAGGTGGTGGTTTAGCTCCATTAATCGCGACGAAATTGTTGAGTATTGGTGATGGAAGCCCCAATTTAATTATTGCCTATATTTCAGGCTTTGCAGTGATTGCGATTATTGCGTCGTCATTTTTAAAGCCGGATCAAATAGAGCAAAAAACAAAAGCATTTAGCAGTAAAGAAATTAAATCTTCATAAATCAAAAATCAGGTAAACAGTAGGCTGATTTAAATATAGAAATTAATGTGAATTAGCCATAGCAATCGTTGTTATGGCTTTTTTCTTGTCTGAGGATTGTAGCAGGACAAATAATATTGTCAGTATTGCGTAGGATCTTGGCGGCACAAAATATGTTTGATGTGTAAGAGCAACAAATCAAGTTTGTTACACAGATGAAAGATTTAAGCACCAATAAATTAAAAAATATTAAATATCAAAGTCTTAATCATACTATTTCGTATAATGTAACCGTGATTATGTTACTTGCACTTCACATTGCTACAAATAAAAAGCCCATTGGTAAATTCTCTCCAGTGGGCTTTTTTTTTGTCAATGTTGCTAGGATCACAGAGGGCAGAGAAGTGCATTTAACATCAATCTGTATTATACGAAATTAGTCTTTTTATAGTTTTGGCTCTTTTCTTTCATCAATCTTATTTTTTTCTTTATAGCTAAAGTTTATCTCTATATCTTTGTTTTCATAGTATTTAATTAGTTTATATATCACATATACAATTATTACTAATAATACTAATGCTGTAATTCCTTTCATTAAAATCATTCTAAAAACCATTGATTCTATTTCAGCACTCATATTATTTAATTGTATTGCTGTTTCTTGCATTTTTTAGCCCCAGTAAGTAGTAGGTAGTAGTAGGCGCAGGCAGGAACTTGTTCCGCCGCGACTACTGCTTTTGTTTTATCGGTTCTGAGAAAGTCCACGTTCTCTAGTGTGGACTTAACTGCGGAAAAATGCACTTATCTTGGTATTATGGCTTTTCCACTGTTTCCTATTTCTATGAGTTCTATTCCTTCTTCAATAAGAATATGTACCAACTCACTGTCTCTAAGTGGTTGTTGTCCTCTTTGAATTAAAATTTTGTTTAACTCTACTGCTTTTTTCCTTAGTAACTCTTGCTCTTGTTCATTTAAGCGAACACTTTGAACCATTTTTAATATATCCAATGCGTAATTGTGGAAAATGATACATGTATTTTTGCATGCATGTATTGTGCATACTTGCATCCTTGTGTTAAATTCCACCTGTTGCATAAATGCATGCATGTAAACATGGATTCGGAATGTTAGATAAAATCGTAATGCATATACCTGTTGATGCTTCTCTAGTCGATATCGACTCAGAGGGGAATCATTGCATTTTCGGTTTTGATCTTCTTGATCTTGGTCTTTTAAAAGTCGGTTCTTGGGACGTTTACAAAGATGAATATGGTGAAACACAACATCGTGTTTTAAACCATGGTTATGAGCGTTTACCAACTTCTTATACAAGTATGGCTTTTAAGTTTTTTCATGAAGGTCGTTATTTTCCCCATGTTGAACTTAAGGCTTCACCTGCAAAAATTTTGCAAGGTCACAATGTTTACGGAACAGATTGGATAGAGGAGGGTGCAATGGAAATGCTTGGCTATCTTGCTGAATCACAACCTACGCTTTATTCAATGTTATGTGTTTCTGAAACAGAAGTATTACAGCTTGATGCTACTTATTCAGCACGTCTAAAAGACGATAATCAAGTTGCTCAAGCTTTAGATTTTATGCGCAATATGTCCTCACGTCATATTCGTAAATCACAAAAACAAATTGTTTATAAAAATACTGTTTATTTTGGTTCTGAGCGTGGCAAACGCTATGCACGTAAAGTTTACGGAAAATCTAATGAGTTTCAGCATCAGTTAGAAGAACAAATTAAACTTGCTAAATCTAATGACAAATGCGCTCAACGTGTTGTGAAAGTTATGTCTGATCCTGATCTTCAATCATGGACTAAAGGTCTATTACGGTTTGAAACAGGTATTAAACGCTATGTTTTAAAGGAACTTGGCATTCCTACAAATTTATTTCAATTAATTCGTTATCAACGTGAAAATCCTACTTTTTTAAAAGACTTATGGTCAAAAGCAAACGCTGAATTATTTAAAGCCCTTGAGGGTACTGCTATGAAATGTACTGATCCTGATTCTGTTTATAAAAATCTCTGTAATGTTTATGGAACTGTCACACCTACAGGCCGTTCAAGTGTTACTAAAGCTCGAAATCTTTTTAATTTTTATTCGTCTTTAGAGCTTCATGGTTGTGATGTTATGAAGACTCGTTACGGTCAACGCCAATATTATCAAAATATGGCTGATCTTGTAGCTGCTGGTTACTCAAAAGCATACCTTCAAAATCTACATATTGAATCTAAAAATAATGTAATCCCTTTTCTTAAACTCGTTGAAATTAACTTTGAAAATCAAGTTCCTCCACAATTTCAAGAGCCTGTTTCTACATTTAATCAACGTCAATTAAAAATCGTCGCATAGGTGAAATTATGTCTAAATTAATCTTTCAAGCAAAACTTCTTAATGTTGAAACTGGTAGCAAGGATGGTCAGCTAACAATGCGACTTATTTTTGCATCGGAACGCTATGACAAAGGACTTGATCAAATCGTTCCTTGTTCTCAAAACGTTAAAGTCGTTGAAGATCATCATCACATGAAAGATTTTTATACCTCATTTAAAGGTCGTGAAATCTTCTTGCCAATTGAGCAGTCAACTATGGATCGAAATATTTATTACCGTACTACTGGTGATGGTAAGCCGTTGATGCTTCTTGAACAAAAGCCTGTCGAATCAAAGGCTTAAAATACATCATTTCGTATAATATATAATATGTAAATAAATCAATAACTTAGGATAATAAACATAATGTCACAAGCTTATTATAAGTGCAAGAAGTGCGGGGCAAAATTCCAAAGTCAATTGGTTTATTGTCAACATTTTTACAATTGTAAGGATTTTAAAAAATGATTCAGATGCTCGTTTGGTACTTCTTTTTAGTTGGTGTACTTCTTCACATCGCTGCACCTGTAGTCATTTTTAAAATGAGAAAAGCAAAATGATTTGTATGTTCTATTCATCAGATCAAACAAGTTGTTTAGCTTATCTCTCCAGTGAAGCTGTGGGCGCTTTGATGATCATGTTTATTGTTCTTCTCGGTGTCTATGGCGTTTTTAAAATCATACTCCGCTTGATGGGGTTTAATTAATAGGGGTCTATCATGGATCAACAACAACTTGAACAATGTTTAAAAAACAAATATGGCACTGGTAAGACTGCTTTTAAAGCTTTCTTAAAAGATGCTCGTGTTTATGGTCTAGGTGCTACTTTGGGCGGTGCTTTGGCTGCTTCTAATGCTAATGCTGCTGTAGATGTTACTGCTATTGTTGGCGATCTTACTACTGATGGTACTGCTGCGATTACTGCTGTTGGTACTGCTTTGCTTGCGCTTGCAGGTATTGCGGTCATCTTCAAATGGGTTAAGGCTGCATTTTTCAGTTAATTTTTTCGGGTGGGCTTCGGCTCACCCTTTACAAGATAAATATTTAAGGGATTAGAGATTTTATGAGATTTTTTAAGTATTTATTTTTTATTTTTTTGGTTGCTTTATCTACTTCTTCATTTGCTGCTATTTATTCTGTTTCAGGATTTACAGGATCAAGTCCTTCTGCTGCTTGTATGAGTTATGCTAATAGTCAAGGGCATACTTATGTTTCTTCAAATAACCTTGTATGTAAAACAATGTATTATAATCAATCTCATGAAGCTACAATTTCTTTAGATGAAGAATGCTGGCATCCCGATTATAAAATCGTTTCCCAAGATGTTAATAATTCACAAATAAAAAAATCAATCTGTATTAGAAATAACGGAGCTATGTGTAAATACACAACTAATGAATTAACTTTAAAAAGAAAGGCTGTAATTAATGGTTATATAACCACTATTTTTGAATCTGTTTCAAAAACGCCTGATCCAAACTGTAAAGAAGATTTATTAAATACTCCTTGTGATCCTAAAGATCCTTACGGTGGTTGTTATACACCTCCTAATCAACAATGTACTCGTCAATTTGATGGATCTATTGTTTGTCCAGATGACAAAGAACCTCCAATAGAAAAAGGCTGTAAAGGTGCTGATTACTGTAAACGTCCTCCACAAGGCTGTGGTGAAGGATATGTATCTGGTACGTGGAATGGTGAACGTATTTGCATAAAGACAAGTCCTTCTACTGGTGATGGATCCGGTTCAGATGGTGATGGTTCAGATTCGGGCGGTGATGGTTCAGGTTCAGGTGGTGATGGTTCAGGTTCAGGTGGTGATGGATCAGGTTCAGATGGTGATGGGTCAGGTTCAGGCGGTGATGGATCAGGTTCAGGTAATAGTTCTAATACTTCAACAAGTACTAGTACTTCAACAAGTACGAGCAGTAATGGCTCTACAATTGTCAATGTTGTTAATAATATTTCCACTACTGTAAATATTGATATTTCAGCTGTTGTTAATGCTGTTAATAAAGTTTCTGATAAATTGACTTGGCTTAAAAATGAGTTAGTTGATTCTATTTCTGATCTTGAAAATGTATTGAAAGGCACTAATGAAAAAATAGATAAATCAAATGATCATTTGTCTGATTTAAAAGATAAAACTCAACAAACTAATGATTTGCTAGATCAAATTAAAGACGCAGTTAATGCAATAAAAGAACAAGGTACTGGTGCTTCTGATGGGTCAGGAAGCGGTACTGGTGATGGTGGATCTGATAAAGATTGTGTATCTCAAGGCGAATACGATGATATGAGTGAAGCTTCTGCTGCTCAAGTTCCTACAAACAAAATTTGTAAAGGTGAATATCATAAAACTTTAGACAGTATTAATAAGAATACAAAAGAAATTAATGAAAAACTTGATAAGAATGTCTTTACTGATGAAGGTAAGGAAGATTTAGAAAAGATTGGTCAGCCATCAGATGATCTTCGTTATACAAATGCACAATCTAATGCCCAATCTTCTATTAATGCTTTAGCTAATAAATTAACTTTTGGTTCTTCTTCTTGTCTTTCTGATTTTCAGATTCAACTTCCTATTTTTGGTCCTGTAAATATTGCTCTTTCCCAGTGGTGCAGCCTTCTTGCTTTGGTAAAAATCCTTTTTCAATTGGTTGTGCTTCTTACTTGTTTGAGAATGCTTGACGCTACAGTGAGAACTATATAATGCCTATCCCTTTATTAGTTTTACTTTATTCAGTTATCTCGGTTACGGCTAAACTTGTCACTGGAGCTGTTACTGCGGGTCTCGTTTATTACTTTTTGATGAATACGGTTCAGCCGTTAATGGATCGTTTAACTTCTCAGATTGTTAGTCAAGTTTCTGATTTTTCCTTAATTGGTGGAACGTCTTTACAGGTCATACAGTATTTAGATTTTCCTCATGCAATCTCTATTTTACTTGCTACTTCTTCTGCATGTTTCAGCATAAAAATAATGTCTATTGCTATTCGTGCATTTGGTATTAATACAGGATCATAAAAAATGGCAATTCACTTAATTACTGGTAAGCCAGGCTCTTATAAATCAGCTTATTTAATGTCTATGGCTCTCGATGAAATTCAAAAAGGGCGTTTAGTCTATTTTTGTAATTTTCGTGGTTTACAAGCTGAAAAATATCAACTTAATGTATTAGATCATTTTAATGAATGGGCTTCTGTTCCTGATGGTGCTTTAGTTATTATTGATGAGGTACAGGAATTTACACGTGATGTTCCTACTAATGCTAAAACCGAAGAACTTCCCCAGTGGATGACTTTATTAGAAAAACATCGTCATAGAGGTATTGATATATTTGTTGTTACTCAACACCCTATGTTTATTCATACGCATATTAGAAGGCTTTTAGAAAAACATATCCATATGCAACGTGTTCAGGGTATGCCGTGGAGTAATAAAAGAGAATGGCAGCAAGTTTGCTCCGATCCTGAGAATATTGATAACGCTTCAATCAAAAAAGGTTGTACCACTACAATCTATAGACCTAATAAAAAAGTATTTGATTATTATGAATCAACTGTTGTTGATACTCATAAGTTTAAAGTACCTCGAAAATTACTTACATCGTTGGCAATGGTTGGCGGTGCTTTAGCTTTTGTTTTTTGGATCGGTGCGCCTGTATTCTCTAAATATATTAATCCTACTGGTGATAAGGAGGTGGTTCAGCAAATTGCTGAAAATCCTAATGCTCCGAATCCTGATTTTTCAGCAGAAAATCAATTAAAAGTTAATATCTCAAAATGTATTGATCAATTGAATCTTACTGAGCAGCAATGTGCTGAAATGTATAATCCTGACCTTTTAACATCTCGTCATGCTGAATTAGAGGAAACTACAAGAAATCATATTGATATGGTTGTTGTTGATTATTCTCCTTCCGATCCTTTTAAGCCTGTTCAGGTTCAATATGAGGTTACGGCTAAGCCTGTCTTTTCGGGTTGTACTAAGTTTAATGGTAGATATTATGCTTATACTCAGCAGGGTACTAAATTGGATGTTGCTCCATCCGTTTGTCAGCGTGTTATTGATGATAATGATCGACCGTTTAATTATTTTAAGAATGATCAGCAGCTTCAAGCTAATAATTTGCAACAATCCCAAGTTCAGCAAATTGCTACACAGCCTCAAGCTGTTAATACCGCCGCAATGTGGTAAAAATGAATTTCCTTTCCTTGATTACAAAGCTCTCTTTTGCTTAAGATCGGGATTTATTAGAAAATGGGTTGGGGTTCCCATTTTCGTCACAAAGATAATCCTCACTGGAGACAACAATGACAGCAGATGAAATTCTTTGCGTATATTTATTTGCTTGTATATTTTTTAGCTCATTTGCTTTGTATGTACTTTATAAATTAGATGTATAACCACTGGAGACAACAATGATTACTTTTCAATATGTTAATGATCTTGCTGTACAACTTGCGACAGATCATAAAAAAACTGGTGTTTATAGAGAAACAACAATTTCAAAGCGAGTTCTCAAAAATAAGAAATTAAGAGGATTTTTTAAGCTTGAATATAATAATGCTTATGGTGGTGTTTATTTTAAGCATTTAGACTGATTTCGTATAATGTAACCGTGATTATGTTACTTGCACTTCACATTGCTACAAATAAAAAGCCCATTGGTAAATTCTCTCCAGTGGGCTTTTTTTTTGTCAATGTTGCTAGGATCACAGAGGGCAGAGAAGTGCATTTAACATCAATCTGTATTATACGAAATTAGTCTTTTTATAGTTTTGGCTCTTTTCTTTCATCAATCTTATTTTTTTCTTTATAGCTAAAGTTTATCTCTATATCTTTGTTTTCATAGTATTTAATTAGTTTATATATCACATATACAATTATTACTAATAATACTAATGCTGTAATTCCTTTCATTAAAATCATTCTAAAAACCATTGATTCTATTTCAGCACTCATATTATTTAATTGTATTGCTGTTTCTTGCATTTTTTAGCCCCAGTAAGTAGTAGGTAGTAGTAGGCGCAGGCAGGAACTTGTTCCGCCGCGACTACTGCTTTTGTTTTATCGGTTCTGAGAAAGTCCACGTTCTCTAGTGTGGACTTAACTGCGGAAAAATGCACTTATCTTGGTATTATGGCTTTTCCACTGTTTCCTATTTCTATGAGTTCTATTCCTTCTTCAATAAGAATATGTACCAACTCACTGTCTCTAAGTGGTTGTTGTCCTCTTTGAATTAAAATTTTGTTTAACTCTACTGCTTTTTTCCTTAGTAACTCTTGCTCTTGTTCATTTAAGCGAACACTTTGAACCATTTTTAATATATCCAATGCGTAATTGTGGAAAATGATACATGTATTTTTGCATGCATGTATTGTGCATACTTGCATCCTTGTGTTAAATTCCACCTGTTGCATAAATGCATGCATGTAAACATGGATTCGGAATGTTAGATAAAATCGTAATGCATATACCTGTTGATGCTTCTCTAGTCGATATCGACTCAGAGGGGAATCATTGCATTTTCGGTTTTGATCTTCTTGATCTTGGTCTTTTAAAAGTCGGTTCTTGGGACGTTTACAAAGATGAATATGGTGAAACACAACATCGTGTTTTAAACCATGGTTATGAGCGTTTACCAACTTCTTATACAAGTATGGCTTTTAAGTTTTTTCATGAAGGTCGTTATTTTCCCCATGTTGAACTTAAGGCTTCACCTGCAAAAATTTTGCAAGGTCACAATGTTTACGGAACAGATTGGATAGAGGAGGGTGCAATGGAAATGCTTGGCTATCTTGCTGAATCACAACCTACGCTTTATTCAATGTTATGTGTTTCTGAAACAGAAGTATTACAGCTTGATGCTACTTATTCAGCACGTCTAAAAGACGATAATCAAGTTGCTCAAGCTTTAGATTTTATGCGCAATATGTCCTCACGTCATATTCGTAAATCACAAAAACAAATTGTTTATAAAAATACTGTTTATTTTGGTTCTGAGCGTGGCAAACGCTATGCACGTAAAGTTTACGGAAAATCTAATGAGTTTCAGCATCAGTTAGAAGAACAAATTAAACTTGCTAAATCTAATGACAAATGCGCTCAACGTGTTGTGAAAGTTATGTCTGATCCTGATCTTCAATCATGGACTAAAGGTCTATTACGGTTTGAAACAGGTATTAAACGCTATGTTTTAAAGGAACTTGGCATTCCTACAAATTTATTTCAATTAATTCGTTATCAACGTGAAAATCCTACTTTTTTAAAAGACTTATGGTCAAAAGCAAACGCTGAATTATTTAAAGCCCTTGAGGGTACTGCTATGAAATGTACTGATCCTGATTCTGTTTATAAAAATCTCTGTAATGTTTATGGAACTGTCACACCTACAGGCCGTTCAAGTGTTACTAAAGCTCGAAATCTTTTTAATTTTTATTCGTCTTTAGAGCTTCATGGTTGTGATGTTATGAAGACTCGTTACGGTCAACGCCAATATTATCAAAATATGGCTGATCTTGTAGCTGCTGGTTACTCAAAAGCATACCTTCAAAATCTACATATTGAATCTAAAAATAATGTAATCCCTTTTCTTAAACTCGTTGAAATTAACTTTGAAAATCAAGTTCCTCCACAATTTCAAGAGCCTGTTTCTACATTTAATCAACGTCAATTAAAAATCGTCGCATAGGTGAAATTATGTCTAAATTAATCTTTCAAGCAAAACTTCTTAATGTTGAAACTGGTAGCAAGGATGGTCAGCTAACAATGCGACTTATTTTTGCATCGGAACGCTATGACAAAGGACTTGATCAAATCGTTCCTTGTTCTCAAAACGTTAAAGTCGTTGAAGATCATCATCACATGAAAGATTTTTATACCTCATTTAAAGGTCGTGAAATCTTCTTGCCAATTGAGCAGTCAACTATGGATCGAAATATTTATTACCGTACTACTGGTGATGGTAAGCCGTTGATGCTTCTTGAACAAAAGCCTGTCGAATCAAAGGCTTAAAATACATCATTTCGTATAATATATATTATGTTAAATAGCATATCCAAGACTGTGGCCTACACAACGCATCCGTTGCCACAGCTCGACATCGTGAATCTGTAAAATTATCATTCACGATGCCGAGTACGCTAATGAACATAATATACGTTATGCCGAAATCAGAATCTTATCAATTGGCGAATCTGACGTTCCTGATGTTTAAATTCAAACCCTCTCATTTTTTCAACTCGCTCAGGTTATAATAATGGTCTCCCAAAATATGATTGATCTAATATGAGCACCTCCAATGACCCTTTACACGGCAAAAAACTTGCTGACATCTTGGATGAATTATTGGATTACTACGGTGGTTTTGAAAGCTTAAGCCGCAAAATTGAAATTAGATGTTTTTGCATAGATCCAAGCGTTAAATCATCACTACGATTCTTACGTACTACACCTTGGGCACGTGAAAAAGTAGAAAGCTTATATTTGTATGTCTTACGCCAAAAAGCCAAACAGAAAGCGTAACGATGAATGCCTATGCTCGAATAATTTTGTATAGCAGTTTATGGTTTAAGATAGAATAAAACTGCTTAATCCTTCTAGCACTTCCTTGTACGCAGTATCTTCGCCTCAGATTTAAATTGATCCCTATTATGAGCAATACTTTTTCCCAGCATCCTCAAATTGGTGTAGTCACTACATTTTCTGAATTGATTCATAGTCATTTCGAAGGTCAAATGAATGCGCTTTGCTGGCAACGCAGCATACAAGGCGACTTTAAAGAAATAGTCGAAAAACTCGAACTGATTGAAAATATAACCGAAATTTCTATAGATGATCTGATGAAGTTAACACTTTCATCGCAAGGCCATTTAGCCAGAGAAGTTATTTTAAATGATCTGCAACAATTAACAGAATTTGGTGCATCACCTTCGTTGAACTTGCTCAAATGTTATGAACGAGATGATGAATTCGATTTCATCTCAACCGATGTTTATTCCTTTCATGTCGATCGATCACCTATCGCTACCGATACCTTTTTATGTACATATTATGGTGCTTCCAGTGATATTGTGCCAAATGATCAAGTGACACAAAGAATCTTAATTCCTAAAATACGAGAACAACTTAAAGATTTGTACGATGGCGCTACCTCAGAATTTGATGATTTTTTAGCGGAATATTTTTTTGATTTACATTATCAGCTCAAAGAAAATGCTGTGCCTGTAAATCTAGGCAATGGTCATCTTTGGCGTTTAGCGGTGGATCATCCTACACAGCAAGTTTTGCCTTGTGTACACCGCGCACCTGTAGAAAATGTAGGTGAATATCGGCTTATACTGATTTGCTGATTTTAGCTGTGTTTAAATATTGATAAATCGTAAGTCCATACGATCCATTCTGTCTAATGAATGAACCGTATGGGTTAATGCAATATCGTTTTAATCAAAATTGCTTAGTCTAGATTATTGAGATCGAGCTGTATTAAGCCAGCGGTAAAGCACTGGCAATAGCACCAAGGTCAGCAAGGTGGAAGAAAGAATACCGCCGATCACAACCGTGGCTAAAGGCCGTTGCACTTCCGCACCTGTACCTGTTGCCAAAGCCATTGGTACAAAACCTAAAGAGGCAACACAGGCAGTCATGAGTACTGGGCGTAATCGAAGTACAGCGCCCTGCCATACGGCTTCATGTAATGGATATTTGTCCCTCAGCTCTTTAATAAAGGTCAGCATGACTAGACCATTTAGCACAGCAACGCCTGAGAGTGCAATAAATCCAATCCCTGCAGACATCGAAAGCGGAATATCTCTTAACCAAAGAAACAATACACCGCCCGTTAAGGCAAAGGGTACGCCAGTAAAGACCAGCAGACTTTCTTTCACATTATGAAATACTGCCATTAATAAAATAAAGATGGTCAGTAGTGCTAAAGGAATGACAATTTGCATTCTTGCTTTGGCAGATGCAAGGTTTTCAAATTGACCGCCATATTCAATCCAATAACCGCTTGGTAATGCATATTGTTTCAGCTGAGTCTGCATATCCGCCACAAAAGAACCTAAATCACGGCCTTCAACATTGGCAGTCACTACAATACGGCGTTTACCATTCTCACGGCTGACTTGATTGATCCCATCTACATTATTAGACACTGTGGCAACATTTGAGAGTACAATACTGCCACCATTTGGCAACTTTAACGGTAGTTGTGAAATTTTACTTACATTACGATCTTGATCATTTAAACGAATAACAAAATCAAAACGGCGGTCGCCTTCTAAAATCTTCCCTACACTTTGTCCGCCTACACTGGCTGCCACAGTATCCTGTATAGATTTAACACTTAAACCATATTGCGCAGCCAAAGCCTTATCTATTTCAATATTTAATAAAGGTAATCCTGCAGTTTGTTCAACTTTTACGGCGCTACTCCCCGCAACTTGCTGCATAATTTTGGCGATTTTAGTGGCTTCTGTGTTGAGCACTTGCATATCATCGCCAAATATTTTAACGCCCACATCACTACGCACACCTGAGATCAGCTCATTAAAGCGCAGTTCAATAGGTTGGGAAAACTCACTGTTATTACCTGGAATTGTAGCCACATAAGCCACCATACGGCCACGCAGTTCATCCACACTTTCCTTAGGGTTTGGCCATTCATTACGTGGCTTGAGCATAATATAACCATCGGAAATGTTCGGAGGCATAACATCGGTTGCCACTTCTGCCGTACCTGTACGAGCAAATACAGCCTGAATCTCTGGAAATTTTTTCAACAGCAGTTTCTCAGCGTTTTCCTGCATTCTTAATGATTCTTCTAAACCAGTGCTTGGTGAGCGCATAAGTTGAACTGCAAAATCACCTTCACTCAGCTGTGGTGCAAACTCACTGCCAATTTTGGTGCTTAAAAGCCCAGTAATGAGCAGTAAACACAGTGCAAAAGTCATCACTACAGCCTTGTAATGAAAGGCTGTATTTAATATTCGAAGATACTGCTTTTTCAGCCAAGTCATCCAACGGCTTTCTGTTTCTTTAATTTCACCTTTTACCCAAAGCGCTACAGCAGCAGGTACAAATGTAATAGACAGAATGATCGCCGCCACAAGTGCCAATACCACAGTTAATGCCATCGGATGGAACATTTTTGCTTCTACACCGCTTAAAGCAAAAATTGGCAAATAAACCACTAAAATAATTAATTGTCCAAATATCAGCGGACGGCGTGCCTGACGTGCAGCCAAAAAGACTTCTTTAAAGCGTTCATTTTGCGTTAATGGGCGTTTCAACATTTGCTGTGCATGGGCTAAACGTCGTATACAGTTTTCAACAATCACCACTGCACCATCAACAATAATCCCGAAATCAAGCGCACCTAAGCTCATTAGGTTCGCGCTGATATTCTTTTGTGCCATGCCAGTTAAGGTAAATAGCATTGAAAGTGGAATAACGCAGGCAGTAATTAAGGCGGCACGGATATTACCTAAAAAGATAAATAAAATGATAATGACCAGAATTGCGCCTTCAACCAAGTTCTTTTGAACGGTTTTAATGGCTTTCTCTACCAATGTGGTACGGTCATACACTGTTTCAATCTTTACCCCTTTGGGTAAGCTGGCTTGAATGTCTTTAATTTTGGCATCTACAGCTTTCGAGACAGTTCGGCTATTTTGTCCCATGGCCATCATGGCAATACCTAAAACGGTTTCTTCGCCGTTATAGGTTGCACCACCTGTGCGCAAATCATGCCCTATCGATACTTGCGCAATATCACCCACCCGAATTAGACTGCCATTAGGGCTGTCAATCATGGTGTTTTCAATATCTGAAATGGTGTTTAAGGTTCCCGGCACTCGAACTGTTAACTGCTGACCATTTTCTTCAATAAAACCTGCACCACGGTTTTCATTATTTTCCGTGAGCGCTTGCTGTAATTGTTCTAATGACAGATTCAGCTGTTGCATGCGGTTTAAATCAGGTGAAACCACGTAGGTTTTATTAAAACCACCAATACTGTTGACCTCGGCAACACCTTGTACACGCTGTAATTGCGGACGCACAATCCAATCTTGAATTTCACGCAAATCCATCGCGCTATATGCCGTGCCATCTGCTTTTTTTGCATTGGGTTCAGCTTTCAGCACCCATTGATAAATTTCGCCCAAACCTGTTGAAACGGGCGACATCGTTGGAGAAACTTGGGCAGGCAATGTCGACTGAACTTCTTGTACACGCTGATTAATTTGCTGACGCGCCCAATAAATATCCGTACCGTCTTTAAAGACAATCGTGACTTGTGACAGGCCATAACGGGAAATAGAACGGGTCAATTCCAAATCTGGAATACCAGCCATCGCATTTTCAATCGGATAGGTAATCCGCTGTTCCACTTCAAGCGCTGTAAAGCCACTGGCCTGTGTATTAATTTGCACTTGGGTATTGGTAATATCAGGGACTGCATCAATCGGCAGTTTTTGATAACTATTAATCCCGACGGCAATCCATGTACAAACAAACAGCATCACCCAAATTGCATTTTGAATTGAAAACTGAATAATGCGTTCGAATAGACCTTCTGGCTTTGGTAAATTTGTGTTCGGGTTCTCTGAATTAGTGTTCATGGCCAGCCTCGTCTTTTTCCAGTTCAGATTTCAGTAAAAAACTGCCTTGGGAAATATACTTTTGCCCTGCTTCAAGACCCGAAATCACTTCTAGCCATTGTCCATCACTGGATGCTTGTCCAAGTTTTAGCGCTTGCGCTTTTAAATGCACTTGGCCTTTTTGTTCAGATTCAACAATAAAAATACTGTCTTGACCCTCAATACTTTGCACGGCGGACTTTTGCACCCGTAATACATTCTTGTTACCTGAATCTGCCAATAGCACATTGACCATCACATTTGGGCGAAGCTCAGCAGATTGTTGTTTTAATTTGGCGCGTACTACCAAGCGTCCAGTTTGTACATCTGCCTGTGATGTCAGGCTTTGTACCTCCGCGCTATAGAGCTGATCTGAGCCATTGATTTTGAAAGAGACGTTTTGACCCGTTTGTAATTGTGCGGAATATTGATGAGTTAAGTTAAATTCTAGCCACAAATCTTTTAGCTGTTCAATGGTGAACAATTGATCTGCCAATTGCACATTTTCACCTACAACAATATCTTTTTGACTGATTACACCTGCAATAGGCGCACGAATGATAAATCGTCCGTTTTGACCGCTATTCGCGCCCAAAGCTTGCAAGCGCGATTGTGTCGACTGTACGCTAATTTGAGCCTGACGATAGGCATTTTCAGCACGCTGATAATCTTGCTTGGCAGAAATTCCTTGAGACCATAGCTTTTGCTCACGCTGATATTCTTGACGGGCTAAATCTAAATTGGCTTCAGCCATACGTAAATTGGCTTGCTGATCAATCAATTCAGGTACTGACAGCACAGCTAAAGTTTGCCCTTTTTGTACAGTTTGACCGAGTGCTACGTTGACTTGTTCGACATGACCGCTGAAGTTTGGGGAAATATGTGCCTGCTGATCTGTATTAACGGCCAATTTACCTGGCAATTGAATAATATTTTCGACCAGACCACTTTCCGCAGTCGCCATTTTAATTCCTTGTTCCGCCATTTGCTGAGCGGTGAGTTGCAGTTCACCTTCTTCAGCATGTTCTGCTTCAGCATCACTATTATTAGCCTCGTTATGCTCTCCTTCATGCTCAGTTTTATCCGCATCGGATTTATTTGTACTGAACCAAAGAGCAGTAAACAGCATCAGCGTTAAGCCAATTAAAACTGCAATCATCAAAGGCTGTGAAATTTTTCCATCTTGTTTAATTTTCATGTGATTAACTGCCTTATTGTGCTGATGCGCTGTTGATGAGAGTGTGGGATGCTTCAATGGCTTTTTTATTCAATTGACTATAAGCATCTGAACGGCTGATTTCTTCATAACTAGTGCCAATACTTAAGGCTTCAGCACTGAGTGCGCTCTGCCAAGCCTGCGCCAAAATTTGCATTTGGCTAAGTCGAAGGTCTTGGAGTTGTTTTGTGGTTTGCTGTACATCTGTAATGGCAAATTTACCTGCCTGAAAACCTTGCAAAGTTCGGTTTTGAACCTTTTCAGCCAAGCCAATCTGACTGCCTGTGGTATCAAACTGCGTACGCAGACCTTTAAGCTGGTGAACGTTGTTGGCAATATCCAAAACTTGCTGTTTTAACTCACGCTGTTGCTGATGATTTAATAAAATTTGCTGTTTTTGCGCCATTGGGATGGCATATTGCTGGCGGTTAAAAATATTGAGCGGAATATCCACACCAAGCACCAAGGCCGTATCATTGGCGTCAGTTGAAGACTTAGTACGTGACATGCCCATATTTAGGGTTGGGTTTGGACGTGCCTGTACTTTTAAATGTTCAATTTGCTGATTTGCCTGCTGAACATTCAAGGCATACAATTTTTGTAGCCAACCTTCCGATAAATTACGCTCAACTAAACTTTGGCTCTGTTCAGGCCAAGGCGTAACGCTGTTATTCAACGCAATTTGCGACGTAGTTTCACCCCATAAATTAGAAAGCTGACGCGCCACAGTTTGCTGTTTTAAAAGCGCCTGTTGGTATAGACGCTGTATTTCCAAAGCTTCAATTTGAGCGCGCTCTACATCCACCAAAGCAATACTGCCTGCCTGATAGCGTTTTTGCGCGCTGTCCAAATTAGATTTACTGAGTTTGAGCTGTGTAGCGTAAATCGATTGCTCATTTTGAGCGATGGCTAGCTGTGACCATGCAAACTTCACAATCAACTGACTTTGCGCATTCCAAATTTGCTGTTGCAACTGTATTTGCTGTGCAGAGGTACTCGCGAGTGCTTGATTGATTTTACGCTGACCGAATACATCCATTGGCTGGCTAATTCCGATACTGAGCTCTTGATCTTGATTGTTACCAAAACCATTTTGTTCAATCGATAGGCTTGGGTTCTGCCAGAGCTTGCTTTGGCGCACATTAAAATCAGAGATTTGCTGTTGTTGTTGCCAAATATCTGTTTGTGCTTGGTAATTTTGTACTTTGGCAAATGCCAATTCAAAACTACTAACATTTTGCGCAAAAGTACTTTGTAAGGCCGTCGAAATACCGACAGCTAAGCCTAGACCTATAAACGTCGTAAAATATAAAGACATGATTTTTCCCACTCATTTATTAAAAAAAGTGGCGGGAATGTTTTAGGCTACCCCGCCATTAGCGGGGCATAAACAGGAGGAGGTGTTTGCAGTAAGAGATCAGGTGCTTGATAAAGATTCTTCCAAACAAATTTTGGCGAATATTCAAAGGCCTGATGTGCAATAAAAAGAATCGATTGTTGATTTTGTACAATCAAATGCGTCATAGACGGCAAATGGTCTTGATGATCTTCACCAAGTTGCAGATCGTTAGCGATATTTTTGACTGGTTTGCTACTAGATTCATCAGATGCTTGATGCAACGAATGCTGTGGATCGGTTTCATTGCTAACGCATAAGATATTTTGATGATGACCAAAATGATAGCTTTGAACAACTTGAGTTTGCTCTTCATGCACACAGAAAGCGGCTGCCACGTTCCAAAGGCTTTGGAACATGAACAATCCAACTAAGACTGTTATCCATGTCGCAGAACGCATATTGCATCAATCAAGAAAATTTTAACGATTATAAAGCTTGGAGTCGGTCGAAGGTCAAGTGAATCTTTGAATTTGTCTTAAAAATGGATTGCCATAGAGATATAACGTAAGGCATTCGCTTTAATCCCCTGACACGGCACATGCTAAAGACAATCCATTGGTTCATGATTACGATTTTTATCGGCGAAACCTTTTTTAATTTAGTTCTGAATCATTCTTCAAATTAGCTTTTCTTGTCACAACTAAGCCGCAGAGAACCACCAATGTCGTAACACCTAAAGATAATGAAGTTTCATAACTGTAGGCTGGAGATAAAAACATATAGATCAGCACACTTAAGATCACCAAAATGACTGCCCATGTCAGCCATGGAAATAGCCACATTTTAAACGCAACTTCAGTCCCATTTTTTTCGATTTGTGTTCTCAATTTAAGCTGTGAAAATGCAATCACTAAATAAACCAATAAGGCAATTGAACCTGTTGTAGACAGTAAAAATCCAAATACTTGGCCTGGAAATAAATAATTGACTGCACAGCAAATTAAGCCCACTACAGACGATGCAAATACAGCAATAGCAGGTACACCAGAGGCATTAATGGATGTGACCCATTGAGGTGCTTCTTTGCGTGTCCCCAATGAAAATAGCATCCTTGATGAACTATAAAGTGCAGCATTCATACAACTTGCAACCGCAATAAAGACTACACTATCAATAATCAATTTTGATTGTGGAACATTTAAACTGACCAAGACATATTGGAAGGTGCCTAATTGTTGTAATTGCGGTGAACGCCAATCTACCAGTGCAACCGTTATAAAAATTGAAACCACAAAAAATAAGATGACCCGATACAATACTAAATTGGTTGCACGTTTAATTTTTTGTTCAGGATCTTTTGATTCTGCTGCAGCGATCGATAGTATTTCTACACCAAAGAATGAAAATGCTGAAATCAATATTGCTGAAAGTACACCACCCAGGCCATTTGGCATAAATCCATCATTTTTGAACAGATTTTCTACACCACTCACGTCAGGTGCTAAGGGCCAAAATCCAAATATTGCGGTGAGTCCAATGGCGATAAAAATCACAATAGCCAAGACTTTTATCAGAGAAAACCAAAATTCAAACTCACCAAAACTTCGAGTACTAAAAAAGTTGGCTAAACTGAGAAGCACAATGAAGAATGTTGCAAATACAGCACTGGATATTGATGGAAACCATGCATGCAAAATTTCTGCACCGGCAATTGCTTCAATAGGAATAACTAAAACCCAAAACCACCAATATAACCATCCGATAGTAAAGCCAGCCCATGGCCCTATGGCTTTTCTTGCATAGGTTGAAAATGAGCCTGTGTCAGGTTGAGCGACTGCCATCTCCCCCAACATTCGCATGACTAAAAAAACCAATATACTAGTAATTATATAAGCAAGAACGGCGGCAGGCCCTGCTTTTGCAATCGCAGCAGATGATCCAACAAACAGTCCAGCACCAATTACACCACCGATACTGATCATCGTGATATGCCGATTAGATAGCCCTGCACCCAGTTTTGCAGTTGAATTATGTGTGGCTAAGCTATCATCATGCATCGATTAGATTCCCTGTCTGCACGTTCAGTCGTACAAATCATTATTTCCAAGATCATTAGGAATAAAAAAGGGAAAACGCTGTGTTCTCCCTTGTTTTGTAACAATTTAATCTAGAAAATGAGTTTTTCATAGTTCTAATCAAAACTTTAAGATGCAGCTTAATGCCATTTTTTCATCTAATTTACTGTTATTACTTATATAATTTATATTTATTTAAAAACTTATTTGACCATTTTCTAGATGCAAAATATGGGCTTTTAAATAATCTAACTCATCACTATGATGCGTGACATATATCATCGGCAGCGCCGACTGTTCTTTCACCGTGTTTAAAAATGGCAATATTTGATCTTTCAGCCTGCGGTCAAGTCCTGTCAGCGGTTCATCTAACAGCAGCAGATCAGGCTGTGACAGCAATGCCCGGCCTATGGAAACACGCTGCGCCTCTCCGCCAGATAGTTCATGTGCCCGCCGTTTGAGCAGTGGCTGTAACTCAAGCAGATTAGTCACTTGCTCAAATTTAAATTTCGCATTTTCCTGAGCGCCTAAGTTCTCCGCATATTGCAGATTTTGCTGCACATTCATATGCGGAAAAAGCCATGATTTTTGAAAAATCAGCGCAATACTGCGTTGATGCATCGGCACGTTAATCTTCTGCGCCGTATCGAACACATCACGCTGATTCAGCGATATATAACCTTGCTGCGGCTGCAGCAAACCAACCAAATTTTTCAGCAGCGTAGATTTCCCACTACCTGATGGCCCCATAATGCCCAGCAGCTGATCCTGCATCTGCAGCCGAGCCTGCAACTTAAAATCGGTGTATTGAAACTGAAAATCACACTGAAGCATGGTCGGCTCCGAGTTTTCGCTGATAGCGCTGTAAAATATAATAATTGGCAATCAATGCGCCAAAAGCCGCCAGCAATGAAAGGATCACTAAACGCATTGCGGCCTCTTCACCATTTGGCTGCTGTATCAGCGAATAAATGGCGATAGGAATGGTTCGGGTTTCATCTGGAATATTGCCGACAAAGGTAATGGTTGCGCCAAACTCACCTAGACTTCGGCTAAAGCCTAAAATGCTGCCAATTAAAATCCCTGGTAAAGCCAGCGGCAGGCTGATTGAGACAAATACCCGTAAAGGATGTGCGCCTAGTGAGCCTGCAACCTGCTCAAGCTGTTGATTGATCATTTGAAAAGACAAACGGATCGGCTGCACAATCAGCGGAAATGACACAATCATCGATGCTAAAACGGCGCCTTTCCAATTAAAAACCAGCTGAATTCCCCATTCAATTAGCATCTTGCCGATCCAGCCATTTGAACCAAACAGCACCAATAGCAAATATCCTAGAACCACCGGCGGCAGCACCATTGGCATTTGTAAAAGTGCTTCGACCAAAAATTTTAAATGAAACTCATAGCGCGCCAAAACCCATGCCAGCCCTATAGCAAATGGTAAGCAAAATACAGTGGCGCAAATGGCAACCTTAGCCGACAGATACAAGGCGCTCCACTCTTCAGGGCTTAGCATGCTTTAGCCCTTCACACCAAAGCCATAATTCTTAAACAGCATTTTGCTTTGCGCATGGTCTTTAAGATAACGGTAAAACTTCACGGCCTCAGGTTTAGCTGCGCCTTGCTGTGTTAAAGCCAATGGGTAAATGATGGGTTGATGGGTATGGTTTGGAAAAATCCCGGCTATTTTAACTTTAGAACTGATCATCGCATCGGTACGATAAACAATCCCCGCTTGGCACTCACCTCGTTCGACAAAAGCCAAAGCCGATCGTACATCATCTGTCCCGACAATCCTTCCATTCAAACTTGATAGCCAGCCCAACTTGGTTAGGCTTTGTTTGGCATATTTTCCAGCAGGTACAGACTCCATTTGCCCTGTACATAAGTGACCTTTGAATGCCTTGGCAAAATTAAACTGCGGCACGGCTTTAAATTGCATATTCACCGCTTTAGGCGTAATCAGCACCAAATCATTGCTTAGCATGTTGAATACTTGCTTTGCAGGTATTTTCTGTTTTTGCACCAAATAATTCATCCAGTCCACATCTGCTGAAAAATACAAATCACTTGGCGCACCGGCTTCAATCTGTTTGGCTAAAGCAGATGACGCGCCAAATACCGGTACAATTTTGATGTCTGGATTCTGTGCCTGATATTGCTTTGCAATATCGCTGATAGCATTGCTTAAACTGGCTGCAGCATAAATTTTGACTGTTTCCGCCTGAGATGCGCCAGCAATGAAGCTCAGTCCTAGTGCTAAAATAAATTTGAATCGCATAGCAAACTCCTAATGCTGAATAAATACGCCTTGAAGAATTTGTCCTGCTTGCACAGACTGCCCTGCAGGAATCCGAACAATGCAATTAGCTTGCATTAAATTGCTCAACATATGCGACTGCTGTTTAGACAGGCTGGTTAGTTGAAGCTTGCTTTGCTTATCAAAGTGCGCCGACATTCTTAAAAACCGCTCACGTGCATCTGCTTTTAGGTCATGTGTCATGACTGCGCTGAACCAGTCCAGCGCAGGTGTTTGACCTTGTAGGGCTTTCAATAATCTATCTGTATAAATTTGCATGCCGACATAGACTGCAGCGGGGTTGCCCGGCAGTCCGAGTAAATAACAGGAACTGCTGTCAGGACGTCGATATTGTGCAAACAGCATCGGTTTGCCGGGTTTTTGTTTCACTTTCCAGAAAATTTGCTGAAAACCGATGTCCAAGGCTGCCGGCCGAACAAAATCATAATCACCGACAGATACGCCGCCAGTCGTTAAAATTAAATCAAAGCTGTCTTTTAAACGGTTGAATAAATCTAAAACCGCCTGTTTTTCATCTGCAATATGAATCACTTCAACTTGGACGTGCTGCGACTGAAACCATACTAAAATCAGCGGCGCATTGGCATCAAATATTTTACCAGCACGGTAATCTTCTATATTTTGCGCAACTTCATCACCTGTAATGACCACCGCAACTTTAGGGTAAGCGTAGACCTCACAATGAGAAATACCAGCCATACTGAGCGCTGCAATTGATCCAACCGTCAGCTTTTGACCACGCGCTGCTAAACATTGTCCAAATGAAATTTCCTCACCTGCATCTCGAATATCTGCATGCGGGCTTAAGGCTGCAGTCAGTTCAATCTGCTGTCTATCCGCCTTTACAATTTCTTGCCGCGCTACAGTTGCCGTGCCTTCAGGTATCGGCGCGCCGGTAAATATGCGGACAGCTTGCCCTGCTTTTAAGCTTATTTCAGCCGTTTGCCCTGCGCGGATTTCTCCAATCAGCTTAAATTGCGCGCCGGGTTTAATTTCACCCGCTGCGCAAATGGCATAGCCATCCACTGCGCTTTGCGCAAATAAAGGCAGCTGAATTGGTGAATGCACATCTGCCGCCAAATAACGGCCTAAAGCGTGCTGAAGCGCCAAAGTTTCATGCGCTAAACTTTGCGTATGTGTCTGAATCAGCGTAAGCGCTTCGTCCACTGAAATCAGTCCTGCCTCAGCACCGCAGCCTGTATGCAATACGGCTTGGTTCATTGATAGCCTCCTGCATGCGGAATATTTTTTTGCACATCAAATAGATGCACCAAGGCAGGTAAAATGGCAACCAGTGATTCTTTTGCGCCTTGTCTGCTGCCCGGCAGTGTAATCACCAAACTGTCATCAATATAACCAGCAACACCGCGGCTGAGGGCTGCATAAGGCGTGCGTTTCTGCCCAAAACTGCGGGATGCTTCCATTAGCCCCGGAATTTCTCGTTTTAACAGTGGCTGAATGGTTTCTACAGTTAAATCTTTCGGGCCAAGACCTGTACCGCCCACGGTCAATATCAGCGGATATAGCGTCTTATGCTGTTCAATAAGAGCCAAAAGCTGTACAGGACTGTCCGGTATCACTTGATAGCTGATGTTGCTGAAATTCGCTTCTTCTAAAATTTCGAGGATATTTTGCCCAGCGGTATCCGGTTTTTTACCGGCAGCAACCGTATCTGAAAGCACAATAATCGATGCCGATAAGCTTTCTTTCAATACACGGGTAAAATGTGATTTTCCGCCTTTTTTCTTTTGCAGTTTCACTTGATCTAGGCATAAATCTTCAGGCTCACAGTGCGGTTTCAGCATGTCATACAGCGTTAAACCGGCAAGACTGACCGCAGTTAAAGCTTCCATTTCGACACCTGTCGGGCCAATGGTTTCAACCACTGCACTGATTTCGACATGCGCCTCAAATAATTCATACTCCACATCTGCACGGTAGATCGGCAGCGGATGACACAGCGGAATGAGTTCATCTGTACGTTTTGCGCCTAATATGCCTGCAATACGCGCGGTTTTCAGCGCATCGCCTTTTTCTGTATTGCCGTTACGCAGCAGTTCAATGCAATGTGCCGGCGCATGCAGTATTCCAGTTGCAATGGCTGTACGGTAACTTTCCGCTTTCATGCCCACATTTTTCATTGCTTTGTCCTTATCTTATTCATTTGCATGTGCAGTATTAAATTTGGGTTTTTATAGGTGCCATTGGTAAATATTGGCGTTCAAATGCATGATCTGATGGGTGTTTTGATGTGCATGTTCACATGACTCTCCATGAATATGAGCATGCTGCGCTGCATGACTTGTCGCCTCGGGCACATGATCCTTACGAATACAGCAGCCCTCTACATATTGACTGCTGCCGTCCATATAAAACTCTTCTTTCCACACCGGTACTTCATGCTTAACCCGTTCAACCGCTTCTTCGCAGGCTGCAAAAGCCTCACGGCGGTGCGGCGCATAGGCCATGGCGATAATGGCAGTATCACCGACCTGTAGCGCGCCAATACGGTGTACAACCCGTACATACGACACGCCGTATTTGGCTTGAATTTCCTGCTCAATTTGACGGATCATTTTTTCCGCCACAGGCGCATAAGCGGTATATTTCAAAGCTTTTACCGCTTTGCCTTCATGGTGATTACGCACCGTGCCAATAAATACACCTATACCGCCACATTCAGGAAATGCTTCAATACTGTCAAAATCAGCTTGGCTGAATACCGTATCTTGTATGCGTGAAATATGCTTAAGCTCCATATTCAGCCTCCCGCCACAGGTGACAGCAGCACAACTGTGCTGTCCTGCATCAATGCGGTTTGCCTTGGCACAATATCTTCCCCAATGGCACAGGCGCAGCGTTCAAGCATGCTGAATGACTCCGGAAATTGATCTGTAACTTGCTGTAAAACCTCTGCAATTGATTGCTGTGCCAAGCAAGTCAGACTTAAATTCGCTGGCAGCAGGCGTTCAATAGCGCCAAAAGATTCTATTTTGATGGTGATCTGACTCATCATTAGCCTCCAATCATATGCATGCTGATTTTTCTAGATGGACTGGATTGAGCTGTTATGGCATGAAAGCCTTGCTCCTTCTGCCAAATATAACTGCCTAATTTTTGCTGCAAAGCCATTGCATCGAGCGGCATTAACTCTGTTGTTTTACTGCTTTTCAGCTGCTGAATTTCATGACTGAGATTTAAACCTTTTCGGGCAAACAGGCAGTTAAAAAACTCGCCTTGCGCATTCAGTCTTAGACGGTCGCAGCTGCCGCAAAAAGAATTGCTGATGGTTGAAATAATACCTATAGGCAAGCCGTTGATTAAGTAAGATCTGGCTGGTGACGCACCTTGACCGTGCAATGTTTGCACGTCAAAAACAGTCTTGAGTTTATCCAGTATGTCTTGTTCGGTAACGACCGCAGCTTTAGACCAGTTTTGATCACCATCCAGCGGCATAAACTCGATAAACCGCAGTTCGAAACCTTGTTGCAGCGCCCATTTTGTTAATGGAATGATTTGCTGTTCATTTAGACCTTTCATTAACACAGCATTGATTTTTATTTCAAAGCCCGCTTGCTGAGCAGCTTCAATCCCGTCTAATACAGGCTGTAATTGTTTTTGTGTCAGCTGGAAAAATTGCGCTTCATCCAAACTGTCCAAGCTGATATTTATGCCATCTAGGCCAGCTTGTTTTAGGGCCTGTGCATATTGCTTCAGATAATGCGCATTGGTGGTCATGGAAATACGTTTAAGGCCTAGCTTTCTGAGCTGCTGCAGCTGTTCAATAAAATGTACAACGCCTTGACGCATAAGAGGTTCACCGCCGGTGATCCGGATTTGATCAATCCCGCGCAGCACCATAAACTCACAAAAATTGTAAAGGGATTCAAAACTAAGAAGATTATGTTTTTTCATCCATTCAGGATGTTCAGGCATACAATAGACACATTTAAAATTACAGCGGTCTGTCACTGAAATGCGCAATTTGCGTTTTTCACGGCCAAACTGATCCTTAAAAATGGTCGCTGGCTGTAATTGTGTCATGCTGTTCATGTTTATCTTCCATGGTGCTGTCATTTGCCCTGTCTTAGATCAGTACAAATTTTGCGCCCTCTTTTCTTGCAGTAAAAATTGCAATAAGTGTTCCAACTTTGCGCTTTTTTGAATATTTATTTCAGAGGATTTGGTTTGTTTTTTTTGATAAACAAAATCAATAACTTACAAGTAACTAATAGCAATTAAAAATATAAATTGCCGTTAAGCCCATTATCTAAGGTATAAAAGCAGTCTGTTTTATCGCTAGATATCATGCTCAAAAGCTTCATATTGGCTGTAGATTTTCTCTCTGGGTTCAAAAACAGCACATTAGGCTCATTATTTGAAATGAAAGCTCCGCAAAAGGTACAGCTTTTAGAGAAAATTCAGCTGACGGTGCTGCTGCAGCTCATCTAGAGAGTTAATGCTGTGAAAAAAGAGTGCATTATTTTGAAAACGTGCAACTTGCATGTGCATTTTACTAAAACACCCCTTCAAACTGCGCTGTTTTTGATCAAGATGCACCTGCAGCATTGTGAGACTGCTTCGTTTCAGCAAACAAAATGGATACAGCGCTTTGCCATTAATTTCCACTACAGCTACTTCACACAAGGGATCCCGCTGCATGGCCTGATGCAATCTCGAAAGCACTTTCTTCGGGATATAGGTCACATCGCACGGGACAAACAAAACATAATCAGACTCAACATGTGACCACGCGCTTTTCATCCCCATCAATGGCCCTAAAAATCCGGCTTCATCATCTTGATAAAAGCGGATCGAGGGAATGAGCCGTTTATAAATCGAATGATCGCGATGGCTGTTGATCCAGACATTTTCAGCCCGTGATTTCAACTGCTGATGGATCTTAATCAGCTGAATTTCATTATCAAATTTTTGCAGCACTTTATTCATGCCGTTCATTCTGCGGGCCTGACCGCCCGCCAAAATAACCAAGTCTGTTTCTGGATAGCCTACTGATTTGGTGATTTTCTTCATCATTCTGCGTACTCCGTCTGACAGGCTTTAATTAAGCCTCGAATTTCTGATAAGCACGAACCGCAATTGCCGCCGGCCTTTAAACATGCAGTAACTTGTTTTTCATGGGTAATATTCTTTTCTTTAATGGTTTCGATAATGGTATTTTTACCGACTTTAAAGCAGCTGCACACCAGCGGACCTGCACTGTTGGTCATGTTCATCGGCTGACCTGCAAGCAGCGCTTTGCGGTGCAGTGCGCTTAGTCGTTCACGCTTAAACATGCCAGCAATCCAATCACGGTCTGGCAGCATAGAGCGTTGCGCAATATATAGACTGGCAATTAAATGCCCATCTTGCAGCACCACGGTATGACTCAAATCGGCAGTTTGATCTTCCAAATTCAGCCATTCAAAGCTTTCATCGGTAAATGGCAGTAATGTTTTCAGCTGCTGAACCGTGTTTCTAAATTTTTTACGATCTGCCAACTCAAAACGTGTCGCTTTCGCTGTTTTAATTTTGGTCCACCACACCGTGTTTTGAATGGTGTTTTGCACCATTTGCTCAAAGCCGTCACGTACATACAGTACACCTTGCCACTGTGTATAAAACGGCTGTACAAATACAGGTGTATGTTTAAATTCAGGCTCACCAGATAGTGCATCGACCACAGGATTCACCACTTTGCCTATACGCGCATCTGATGCGACTTGGTCATTCCAATGAATTGGCGCAAAGATTTGACCGCGTCGAATTTGACTGCTGACCTGTGCACGTAAAATACATAAGCCCCAGTTAGATTTCACCTCAACCAGTTCACCATCTTTAACACCAAACTTCAGTGCATCTTGCGGGTGTATTTCACAAAATGGTTCGGCGATATGTGTACTCAAGTTTGCAGATAAACCCGTACGGCTCATGGTGTGCCATTGGTCACGGATACGGCCAGTATTTAAAACCAGCGGATATTCGCCGCAAATCTTGTTCAAAGGGTCAATAGCGGTTGTTGCGACAAACTTAGCTTTGGCATCGGCATGGCTGAATTGGCCTGCTGCAAACAAACGGCTGACTGCATCAGCGCTCTGATCTAACTGCCAAACTGGCCATTGCACGGGCTTTAATTCAGCATAATCTTGTGCAGATAACTTACTTAAACCCTGCAAGTTAAAGTAGCGAAAAGACTCTGTTGTATCGCGTTGATCTAAAGGCGCATTTTGATAAGCAGATAATTTTGCATGTTCAATAAATATGTCATAGCTGCTGCTGTAGTCAAAACCGCTATACCCCATCTTTTTCGCAACTTGTGCAATAGACCACCAGTCTGCTTTAGCTTCACCCGGAGCATCTAAAAATGCAGTTTGACGTGAAATACGGCGTTCAGAGTTGGTAACGGTTCCGTCTTTTTCACCCCAGCCTAAAGCTGGTAAAAGCACATCTGCATATACCGTTGTGTCAGTGTCCTTGCAGATATCTGACACCACTACAAATTCGCATTGCTCTAAGGCGCGTTTGACTTGATCTGCATCTGGCAAGCTCACAACAGGATTGGTGGCCATAATCCAAATGGCTTTGATTTTCCCGCTTTCTACAGCCTGAAACAGATCAACTGCTTTTAATCCCGCTTTATTGGCAATAAATGGACTTTGCCAAAACGCTTGTACTAATGCCTGATGCGCCGAGTTATCAACATCTAAGTGCGCTGCCAGCATATTGGCTAAACCGCCAACTTCACGCCCACCCATTGCATTGGGCTGACCTGTCATTGAAAACGGCGCCGCGCCTAATTTGCCAATTTTTCCAGTCAGCAAATGACAATTGATAATGCTATTGGCTTTATCCACGCCACGTGAAGACTGATTGACACCCATAGAAAATAGCGACATAACTTTGTCAGTTTGCGCAAATTTTTCAAAAAATAGCTGTAATTTTTCTAAAGAAATACCTGTGCGCTCAGCAACTGCTGTCATAGAAGCTTCTGTTTTACTTTGCTCCAGCGCTTGCGCTAAACCTTGAGTATGTTTGGCGATAAAATCTACATCACTATGATTATTTTGTACTAAATACTGCAGCAAACCATTGAACAGTGCGACATCTTGCCCCGGTAAAATCGGCAAATGCAAATCTGCAGCTTCACATGTACTGGTAAAACGCGGATCTATCACGACAACAAATAAATCACGTTCTTCTTTGGCTTTCATTATGCGCTGATACAGCACTGGATGGCACCAAGCAGTATTAGAACCCACCAAAACAACCATGTCAGTGTGTTCAAAGTCTTCATAGCTTGCTGGTACAAGATCTTCACCAAATGCACGCTTATGTGCCGCCACAGCCGATGACATGCAAAGCCGTGAATTGGTGTCAATATTTGCAGTACCTAAATAGCCTTTGACAAATTTGTTAACGGCATAGTAATCCTCCGTCAGCAGTTGGCCCGACACATAAAAAGCGATGCTTTCACGTCCGTAAAGATCTATACATTGCTGAAATTTTTCGGCAATCAGTGCTGTTGCTGTGTTCCAATCTGTAGCCTGACGAGTATGAAATGGTGATGTTTGACGCCCAAGCATCGGCTGTAAAACACGTGTTTCTAATCCAATCGTATCGGCTAAGTTACTGCCTTTAATGCACAGCTTGCCATAGTTTGATGGATGGTTCGCATCGCCAGTCACGCTCACTTTTTGCCCTAAAGCTGTCTGTTCAACTGTTGCGCTCACGCCGCAGCCGACACCGCAATATGGACAAGTGGTTTGCGTTGTTTTAATTTTATTTTCTGTGGAGCTATGCAGTTCCACGATCGGGATGCTATTCACTTCTGCTGGCTCCTTTTCCAAACTTTTTTAAACACTTAACTCGCTCGAATCGGTGTCTTTTCATTTACGTTTATATTTAAAGGTCAACATTCGGTTCGACCTACTTTTCTTTCGGGAAAAGTAGGCAAAACCATTGTCATCCGCTGAACTCGTCCACTACCGGCTTCTAACAGATGTATTGCAAATACATGACTATTCATCTGCAATCCTGCCTTAAACAACAGCGGATGACGTTATCGCGTATCCAATGACGATTTAAATCTTGTATCTTTTTTTATCAGGGCGATTCCGTTACCCTGCTTTCTTTAATGCAAAATCCTTACCAAACAGCAATTTGTTTCGGATGCTTGAAATTGGAGTTTGATCTGAAATCAATTCTGCATACCATGCACCGTCTTCAGTATCGCCAAACAGCACAGCGCCAATCACTCTATCTTTTTGAATAATAATGCGTTTATAAATCTGACGCTTTTCATCATTCAAAATAATGTCTTCAAAATCATCCTGCGGTTCAAAGTTGCCAGCTGAAAATACATCACAGCCGCTGACTTTTAACTGCGTCGGAACCGTGGGCGCTTTGAAGGTTAAACTGCCATGTTCGGCCAGATGCGATGCACAAATGAATGCCTGTCCCCAAAGCGGTTCAACTAAACCGAAAGTTTGGCTGCGGTGTTCTATGCATTCACCCACCGCATAAATACTCGGGTCAAAGGTTTGCATGGTGTCATTCACCATCACACCGCGGCCGCAGCGCAGTCCTGCACTTTGTGCCAATGCAATATTTGGGCGAATACCGACTGCAAACACCACAAGATCTGCAGCTAATACCGTGCCATCCTGCAAACGTAATTGTGTCACATGACCATCTTCACCCATCAACTCTTGGGTATTCGCTGCAGTCAAAATACGAATGCCTTTTTGCTCAATCGCTGATTTCAGCATCAGGCTGGCTTTTTCATCCAGCTGACGGTCCATAATACGGTCCATCAAATGCAGTACAGTAACATTCATGCCACGCTGTTTCAGGCCATAAGCTGCTTCTAGCCCTAATAAACCGCCGCCAATCACCACTGCATTTTTCTTCGTTTTGCAGTAGTCCAGCATTTTGTTGACATCATAAATATCACGGAAGCTTAAAACGCCTTTGAAGTCAGTTCCCGGTATTGGTGGAATAAACGGCTTAGAACCTGTTGCTAAAATCAGACGGTCATAATCGATGACCAAGCCTTTTTCTGTGTATACCTGCTTGCGCGGACGGTCTATGCGTACCGCCGCATCACTTGCTACAAAACGGATATTTTTGTCTTTATACCAAGCATGTGAATGCAGCATGATATCTTCAATGGTTTTATCACCTGAAAGCACAGGTGAAAGCATAATTCGGTTGTAATTACCCCAAGGTTCTTCACCAATGACCGTAATTTCATAACGCTCTGGCGCCATATCCAGCAGATCTTCTAAGCAACGCATACCTGCTAAGCCATTGCCGACCAAAACCAGTTTCATCAACTCAGACGATGGCGCGTTATTGGTAATATAGGTTTTTTGAGCAGTTGGACTAATCAGCACACGGCCATTTTCAATTTTGCTTGGAAAAACCAAGAGTTTTTGGTCTTTATCTTCTAAGCAGCGTCCAGTAGCAAGGCTGAAATGCTGTTTATAAATGGGTGATGCCACAACACGCTCACCCTGCAAGTCACCAATAATACCGCGGGACATAACATAGGCTTGGCTAAATGGGTCCTGATTGCTCAGCGCATAAACCCGCTTTTCTTCACCGACACGGAATATCGCAATTTGCTGATTTTCAATCAGTGCGCCCACACCTGTATTTGGCGTAATATCATCTAATGCACAAACATCAAACCAGTCTAAATCATTTATTTCTTTTAAAATTGTCATATTCTTGATCCTTTTTAAACTTCTTTTAGATCACTATCTTTTCATTTTCGCCTTAGCGAGAAACCGAATAAGGATGTAAATCAAATAAAAGAAGTTTTAAATTCGTTATTCTCTTAAGCTTCAACCACTGGAATGCGTGTCGTATCGCGTTCAGCTTCTGTTTTGGGTCTGATTTGACCGCGAACGGATGCAAACTGAATATGCGGATCATTTTGCTGTTCTGCTTTTGCATTCACGAAAGTCACAAAGCGTTTACGTACTTCAGGATCTTCTACAGCAGTACGCCATTCATCTTGATATGTACCCACAACATGGCTCATACGGCGTTCAAGTTCAGCCGCTACGCCAAGCGAATCATTCACAACGACATCTTTCAGGTAATCTAAACCGCCTTCCATGTTGTCGCGCCATACAGAAGTACGCTGCAAACGGTCTGCTGTTTGAATGTAGAACATAAAGAAACGGTCAATGTATTTGATCAATGTTTGCGTATCTAAGTCTGATGCCAAAAGCTCTGCGTGACGCGGCTTCATGCCGCCGTTGCCGCATACATAAAGGTTCCAGCCTTTTTCAGTCGCAATCACGCCAACATCTTTACTTTGCGCTTCAGCACATTCACGGGTACAGCCTGATACTGCCATTTTCAATTTATGCGGTGAACGCAGGCCTTTGTAGCGGTTTTCTAGGAAAATCGCCAAACCCACAGAGTCGTCTACGCCATAGCGGCACCAAGTACTGCCGACACATGATTTCACTGTACGCAATGATTTACCGTATGCATGACCAGACTCAAAACCTGCAGCAATCAATTTTTCCCAAATTTCAGGCAACTGATGCACTTGTGCACCAAACATATCGACACGCTGACCACCTGTCAGTTTGGTATATAGACCATATTCTTTCGCAATTTGACCTACGGCAATTAATCCATCCGGAGTAACTTCACCGCCTGCCATACGTGGCACGACTGAATAAGAGCCGTCTTTTTGTATGTTGCCTAGGTAGTAGTCATTACTGTCTTGCAAGCCTGCATGGCTTGGTTTAAGTACAAAATCATTCCAGCAAGACGCTAAAATATTGGCAACTGTCGGTTTACAGATATCACAGCCTAAACCATGGCCATGCTGTTGAATCAGGTCATCAAAGGTTTTGATTTCGTTCACACGTACCAAGTGATAGAGCTCTTGGCGTGAATAAGCAAAGTGTTCACATAAATGGTTATTTACAGTTACACCTTGACGCTGAAGCTCCGATTTAAGTACTTGAGTGACTAATGGCGCACAGCCGCCGCAAGCTGTTGCAGCTTTAGTACATTTTTTCAATGCGCCTAAAGAAGTCGATCCGTCAGCAATGGCTGAACAAATATCTGCTTTAGAGACGTTGTTACATGAACAAATCGTTGCGCTGTCTGGCAGCAGATCGACACCGCTTCCGCCCGATTTACCTGCAGATTGTGCATAGCCAGGCATGATTAGGCTTTCTGGGCTTTCAGGAACGTCTAAGCCATTCAGCATCATTTGCAGCAGGTCATTGTATTCTTTAGCACAGCCCACCAATACTGCACCTAGCAGCTTAGTTTTCTCTGCATTCACGACAATTTTTTTATAAACCTGAGCTGCTTCATCTGCATAGAAATAGCTTAAAGAATTTGGTGTCATTGCATGCGCATCGCCTACAGATGCAACATCAACTCCCATCAGTTTCAGCTTGGTGCTCATATCTGCACCAGCGAAAAGCGTGCAGTTTTGTTCCATCACATGCTTTGCTGCAATACGCGCCATGTCATAGCCCGGCGCAACCAGGCCATAAATTTTATTTTGCCAAAGCGCACATTCACCAATGGCATAAATGTCAGGGTTTGAAGTTTGGCAATAGTCATTAATCGCAATTCCGCCACGCTCACCAATGGCTAAACCGCTTTGGCGCGCTAATTCATCGCGTGGGCGGATACCTGCAGAGAATAAGATGATGTCGGTTTCCAGTTCAGAACCATCACCAAACTTCATTACATGCTTCGTATTTGCACCGTCTTCAATGCAAGATGTTGCTTTTTGCGTATGGACTTTAACACCTAGATTTTCAATTTTTGAGCGTAAAACTTTACCGCCTAGATCATCAATCTGAACTGCCATTAAGCGTGGTGCAAATTCAACAACATGGGTTTCTAAGTTTAAATCACGCAGCGCTTTTGCTGCTTCCAGACCCAATAAACCGCCGCCGATCACCACACCTGTTTTAGCATTCAAGCTTGCGGCACGGATGGCATCCAAGTCTTCAATGGTACGGTACACAAAACAGTTTTCACGCTCATTGCCTGGAATTGGCGGCACAAATGCATATGAACCTGTTGCGAGCACCAGCTTGTCAAAAGAAAGAATATCACCGTGATTGGTTGTGACCGTTTTATTGCGCTGATCAATTTCAACCGCTTTGGTGCTCAGGCGTAAATCTATACCGTATGCATCAGCAAAGTCGCTGCGGCACAGGGTTAAATCTTTAGCAGATTTACCGCTGAAATATTCAGTTAAATGCACACGGTCATAAGCTAAACGCGGCTCTTCAGCCAAAATGGTTAATTCAACATCATCATCTGCGTGTTCCAGTACAGATTCGATAAATTTATGGCCAACCATGCCATGTCCAATCATGATGATTTTCATATTCTTTCTCCGCAAGATTTTTTTATTTGCCCCTAAATCGCGATGTTTAGAGGCAACTTTTCAGTATTAGTTTTGAGCTTCAGCTAAATTTCGTTCATTTACAGCTTGTTCAAATAGGCGCTGTTCTTTTTCTTTATGCTCTACAGAGAAGCGGATCATCAGTACACAGCTTGCTGCAATCACCACCAAACCGCCCAACACCATAAGCGTGGTTTGAATATCCAGCATGCCTTTAAGCAAGAAGCCTGCAGCCACTGCACCTACGTTACCGCCTGCACCGATAATGCCTGCAACACCGCCTAAAGCATCACGGTCAATGAATGGCACCAGCGCATAGGTAGCACCGCAAGCCATATGGGTGAAGAGTGCAAAGACTGTCATGGCAAGAATGGCGAAGATTGGCGTGCTCATTTGCGAGAACAGAATTAAAAACAGACCTTCTAGCAAAATCATCGCAAACAGAACTTTGGTACGGCCATCTAAGCCTTTTTTAGTCGCTACTTTGTCCGAAACAATGCCGCCAAGCGCACGAGCAAACAATGCAAGCAAACCAAAGATACCTGCTGCCATACCAGCCTCTTTTAATCCAAAGCTGAAATGGTCGACGTAGTACATTGCTACAATGTTGTGAATAAAGATTTCAATACCGAAACAAGCTGCGTAAGCGCCAAATAGAATCCATACACGGTAATTGCGTGCTGCATGCATTAGAATTGCCAAGCCGCCCTTTTTGTCACTGCCAACACTGATGCCTTGTTCGCGAAGTTCTTTAAAGTTGCCTTGCGGACAGTCTTGTGTGAACTTCCAGTAAAGCGCACCAACAATCAGCATCATCACACCGGGTACAATCAGCGCAATACGCCAGCCCATCGCTTGCTCTACACCAAACATAACGAGTGCGCCAAGCAGTAAAGGCATAAGGGCTTGAGTTGCACCGCCGCCTGCATTGCCCCAGCCTGCTGTTGCAGCATTGGCTGTACCCACCACATTAGGCGCAAACATAATGCTTGTATGGTATTGAGTGATGACGAAGCTTGCGCCAATCGCGCCGATCAGCAAGCGGAAGAAAAGAAAGGATTCATAGCTGCTCGCAGAAGCGACACCAAAGACTGGAATACTGCCGATGATTAATAAAGCTGTATAGGTTTTACGCGGGCCATATTTATCACATAAAGGACCAACGATCAGACGGACTAAAATCGTGATCGCAACAGCGGCAATATTAATATTGGCAATTTGATCTTTCGTGAGGTGAAATTCGCCAGCAATCACTGGCATCAACGGTGCACAGGCAAACCATGCAAAGAAGCAAACAAAGAATGCGAGCCAACTCATGTGGAAGGCCCGCATTGCTGCTGAAGAAAAATTAAATAGACTTATTTTTGTGGCTTTTTTGGCATTTAAATTTGAAGACATAACCTTCTCCTGACTGAACTGAACGCATGAATTACTCGGTTATGTCGCTAACACATAACAGAGTCGATCAGAACGGACGTCGTTGGCCGTCTAACAAATTTTTAGAGTCTTCTTTGACTCAATAAGTATTAAGCACGATACGTGCCAAGTTTTTATTTCAATCGTAAATTTCATCTCTATATTTAAGCATTGAGCGCCGATCTATCCGAAAATAAGCGAATTAAGGTAAATAGATAGTCAATATGCCTATAGAGATGCGGCTGAATGTTCAAACGTGGTTCAGCCCTGCACAAGATCAGTGCACGGAAATGGTTCAATTTTAAAATGTGCATATAACCAAGCTAAAATTTAGAAGCAGATTTATATTTTGTATTGTCTTAAAATTTGGCATTTAAATTGCTTAGAAAACTCAATACGTATTTGTTTGGCTCTGTCTGAGCGTTTGCATGCCAAAACTAAAAATAGCCCTAATTGATGATGATCAAGAACGTGCTGAATTTATTCAAGCCTCATTAATTCAACATGACTTTGATGTGGTCGCCAGTTTCATGATTGATCATTTAAATATGTCATATCTGCAAAATATTCAGGCAGATGTGATTTTATTGGATATGGATCATCCACATCGCGATGTCATTGAAAGCTGTGTCAGCCAATTTGACTTACCGACTGTTCTGTTCACTAAAAATTCGAGTCTTGAAATCATCCGAAGCGCGATTGATGCGGGTGTCACGGCATATATTGTCGATGGTATTGACCCTGCACGTTTGAATAGCATTTTAGAAATTTCGATTGAACAATATAAAAAGCATAAAAAACTGCTGAATGATTTGGCTGAAACCAAGTGCAAACTGGCCGATCGAAAAGATATTGAAAAAGCCAAAGTGCTTTTAATACAAATGCATGGTTTAACCGAAGATCAAGCATTTAATTTGCTGAGAAAAAATGCCATGAGTCACCGTATGACGATGGGTGAAATGGCGCGCCGACTGCTTGATGCGCAAGCGCTGTTACAGTCTCAATTTAAGGAATAAACCATGCAAAAGCTTGAAAAAACTGATATTCAATTGGGCTATATTCCTTTACTTGACTGTGTTGCTTTGCTCTGGGCAGAACATCAAGGCTATTTTGCGGAACAAGGCTTGAATGTGACACTGACTCAAGAACCATCTTGGGCAAGTTTACGCGATCGTCTAGCTTTTGGTTTTTTAGATGCAGCACACTGTTTATCGGCCATGCTGCCTGCATCTGTGACGGGCAAAGATCATCTCGGCATCCCTTTGCAAACATCAATGACGCTCAGTACTAATTGTGCTTATATTAGTTTAAGTCAAAAGCTGTGCTATAAATTAAATATCCATGCTTTGGATCTTCCAAAAAATTCAGCAGAGAAAATCGTATCTGCGATAAAACAGAATCAAACGATTCAGTTGGCACATGTTTTTCAGCATTCGATTCATCATTATATTTTAAGAGAATGGCTGGCACTTGCAGACACAGAAATTGCTCAAACTCAGACCTTTTCAACTCTACCACCGCCTTATATGGTGGAAGCAATATCAACGCAACGAATTGATGGATTTTGTGTCGGAGAGCCGTGGAATACGCAAGCTGAAATACAAGGCTATAGTCGTATTATCGTCAATAGCCAAGATATTATTGAGCCTATACCAGATAAGGTTTTGGCTTTTACCCATGATTGGGCAGAAAAACATCCCAATACCTTAAAGGCAATCCATCTTGCCATTCAAAAAGCCCAAAACGATCTACTTCAACAAACGCATTTTTCTGAAATATTTTCTTTGTTAAAGCAATATCACATCATCCGGTTTGATTGTTCTGAGCAGATTCACGTCGAGGCTTTTCATCGGATCAAAAGCATCATTCAAAATTTTGGCAAGAGCCAAGCGCCACAAACTTCAGACTTTGAATGGATGATTCAAAAAATGCAGCAATACGATCAATTAAATATTGAAGATGAAAAGGTTTTTGAAATAGCTCAGTCTTGTATTTATCAGGATGCTTTGGGCTGAAGTGATTGATATTTCATAAGACCCTATCATTTGAATAGTGGATCTTGTGTTACATCGACCATGAAACCTTGATTAGTTATGCATCTGCATCGATGGCGCGTAAATCGATATTTTCTTCAACAAAGACTTCACGAATACAATCCAGTATCTTTGGAATGTAATTGCTATGATCCATATTGCGCACCGACAAAGAGATTGGACTATAGGCTTCCAAATCTAAGATTGGGATGTACATCAAATTTTTCATGCCAATATCACTGGCACTTTCAGGAATCAGGGAAATGCCCTCTCCTGACGCCACCAAGCCCAAAGCCATATGAATTTCACGCACTTCGGTTAAATGTTTAGGTACAAGTCCTAATTCGGTAAATATCGATTGAATGAGAGTGGAAAAATTCGGTTTCGGTGTTGTTGGATAGGCAAAAATTGGTTCATCTAAAATTTGAGAAAGATAAATGCCTTTGTCTTTAAATTCAGCCAAATGATGGTTTTTATGAATAGCTAAACGTAGCGCTTCTTTTCTTAATAAAACACGTTTAATGGACGGATCGGTTAATCGAAGTCGTCCAAAACCAATATCAATTCGACCGGTTTTTAAGGCTTCAATCTGGTCGCGTGTGCCACATTCTATTAGTTCAACATGAATATCTGGGTTGCGTTGTCGAAATAGATAAATAATTTGCGGCAATAATGCGTATAAAAGCGAACTGACATAACCAATGCGGACAGTTTTATCAACGGCATTAATTCGCTGTGCCATGGTTGTGGCCTGGGCGGTATGCGTCAATATCTGCACAGCATGCTCATAAAAGAACATACCAGCTTCTGTGGTTTTCACGGGTCTAGAACCACGCTCAAACAAGGTAATGCCCAGTTCTTCTTCAAGCTTTTGAATTTGGCGGCTCAAAGGCGGCTGAGCAATACATAATTTTTCTGCTGCCTTGGTAATACTTTGCTCTTCAACCACGGTGACAAAGTAACGTAAGTGCCTTAATTCCATTTATATACCTTTTAAGTATCTAAAAATACCAAAATCGCTCTAGTTAAAGATATTACATTAAATTAGGGTATATAAATAGTTGGATAGATAAGAAATACGCAAGATGTATAAGTCGATTGAAACCCTGCTCGTGGAAATCCCAACAATCCGTCCGCACAAGATGGCTGTTGCAACCATGCAAACGCAAACCCTTGTTTTGATTAAAATCACCACCGAAGATGGTTATATTGGTTGGGGTGAAGCGACGACGATTGGCGGTCTAGGCTATGGTGAAGAAAGCCCTGAAAGCATTCGTACCAATATTGAAACTTATTTTAGTCCTTTACTGAAAACCCTCACTGGTTTGAATGTTGCTCAAACCATGCAAGCCATTAAATGTAATATTAACGGCAATCGCTTTGCTAAATGTGCCATTCAAACGGCGCTACTCGATATTTTGGCGCAGCGTTTAAATCTGCCTTTAAGCGAAGTATTGGGCGGGCGCTTACGTGACAGCTTACCTGTTCTTTGGGTACTTGCGTCTGGCAATACAGAAAAAGACATTGCCGAAGCACAAAAAATGATTGCGGCAAAACGACATAATATTTTCAAACTTAAAATCGGTTCACGCCCCGTTGAAGCTGACGTTGAGCATGTATTAGCCATAAAAAAAGCGTTAGGTTCGGACATTTCTATTCGTGTGGATGTCAACCGTGCATGGTCTGAACTAGATGCCATTAAAGGCATTCAATTGTTACAAGATGGTGGTGTTGATCTGATTGAGCAGCCTTGTGCGATCGATAACATTGACGCGATGCGCCGTTTAACTCGTCGTTTTGATATTGCCATTATGGCAGATGAATCACTGATGGGGCCGCAAACGGCATATCAACTTGCGCGGCAGAATTCTGCCTCTGTTTTTGCAGTCAAAGTTGCACAGTCTGGCGGTTTAATCGAAGGCTGTGAGGTTTCTAAAATCGCCAAACTTGCGGGTATCGATTTATATGGTGGAACCATGCTTGAAGGCCCTGTGGGCACTATTGCATCGGCACATGCATTTTCTACATTTGACAATTTAGCTTATGGCACAGAGCTTTTTGGTCCATTGCTGCTAACTGAAGAAATTTTAAAAACCCCACTTCAATATCAAGATTTCGAACTCAAGATTCCGACCACAGCGGGTTTAGGGATTGAAATTGATGAAAACAAAATTGATGACTTACGTCGCAAATAACATTTAGCTAGGAGTGAGAAATGCTTTTCCAAGTACGCATGGATGTCAATATTCCATTAGATATGCCAGTCGAAAAAGCCAATGAAATTAAAGCTGTAGAAAAGGCTTATTCACAAGATCTACAACGTCAAGGCAAATGGCGTCATATCTGGCGCATTACTGGTCAATATTCAAATATCAGTATTTTTGATGTTGAAAGCAATGAAGAGCTACACAACATTTTACAAGGATTGCCCCTTTACCCGTATATGAATATTGAAGTCATGGCTTTAAATCGTCATCCCTCTTCTATTCGTAGTGATGACAGCTGATGTGATTGGATTCCAATTGTGTAACACATGATTGAAATCCATTTATCTGCTTTTTAAGTTAGTAAACATTTGAAATAAAAGATTATCTGCCTTGTATAGCTGAAGTGGTTAGTCAGGTAAATAGTTTTATCGTTCTTGATGAAGGATCGTAGCATGATTGATAAAAGTACCGCTTCCTTAACAGAAGCACTGTCTCAAATTAAGGATGGATCAACCATTATGATCGGCGGCTTCGGTACGGCTGGTCAGCCTGCTGAACTGATTGATGGACTGATAGAACTTGGGATCAAAGACCTAATCATCGTCAATAACAATGCAGGTAATGGTGACTATGGACTGGCTAAATTACTCAAAGCTGGTGCTGTCCGTAAAATGATCTGTTCTTTCCCTCGCCAATCGGACTCTTGGGTGTTCGATGAATTATACCGTGCAGGAAAGATAGAACTTGAGCTTGTACCACAAGGTAACTTGGCTTGCCGTATTCAAGCGGCAGGTATGGGTCTGGGTCCAATTTATACACCAACAGGTTTCGGTACATTGTTGGCAGAAGGCAAACCTACCCTCAATTATGAAGGTAAAGATTTTGTTCTCGAAAATCCAATTAAGGCCGATTTTGCTTTAATCAAAGCACATCAGGGCGACCGCTGGGGGAACTTGGTTTACAACAAATCAGCGCGTAACTTTGGCCCCATTATGGCCATGGCGGCAGATGTGACAATTGCACAAGTTTCTGAAGTTGTTGAACTTGGTGCATTGGACCCAGAGCACATTATTACCCCTGGCATTTTTGTACAACATGTTGTGGCTGTTCAACCTGCACAGCTTGAGCAATCTGCATAAATCACGTGAGGAAAGAACCATGAGCTATACCAAATTAACCCGTGATCAAATTGCAGAACGTGTTGCACAAGATATTCCAGATGGCGCTTATGTCAATTTAGGCATTGGCTTACCCACCAAAATTTCAAATTATTTACCAACGGACAAAGATGTTTTTCTACATTCAGAAAATGGCCTTTTGGCTTTTGGTCCTCCTCCGGCTAAAGGCGAAGAAGACCCTGAATTAATTAATGCAGGAAAAGAGTTTGTCACTATGCAGACGGGTGGCTGCTTTTTTCACCATGGAGACTCTTTTGCCATGATGCGTGGCGGTCATTTAGATATTGCAGTACTAGGCGCTTTTCAGATTGCCCAAAATGGTGACTTAGCAAATTGGCATACTGGCGCGCCTGATGCGATTCCTGCTGTAGGTGGCGCAATGGATTTGGCTGTTGGGGCGAAAAAAGTCTTTATTACTACAGACCATGTGACCAAAAAAGGTGAACCGAAAATTGTCGCTGAATTGTCATACCCTGCGACAGGCCTGCAATGTGTCGATCGTATTTACACAGATCTGTGCGTCATTGATGTGACGGTTGAAGGTTTGAAAGTGATTGAAAAAGTCGAGGGCTTGAGCTTTGACGAATTACAGTCAATGACCGGTGCAAAGCTGATAGATACGACAGCATAAAGCAAAAAGTCCCTCCTTGATTAAAGGAGGGATTTAGGGAGGATTAATTTAAAAATTAACTTCCTGTAAATCCCTCCCAACCTCTCTTTAAAAAGGGAGGAGCTGAGTTTTTAGGATTTATAAAATGAAAAATGCCTATATTATTGATGCAATCCGCACCCCTTTCGGTCGTTATGCGGGCGGTTTAGCAGCAGTGCGTACCGACGACCTAGGTGCCTTACCCATTAAGGCACTGATGCAGCGAAATCCAAGTATTGCTTGGGAGTCTGTTGATGACGTGATTTACGGCTGTGCGAACCAAGCCGGTGAAGATAACCGTAATGTTGCACGAATGTCGTCGCTACTCGCAGGTGTACCTTTTCAAGTTCCTGCTACAACTGTGAACCGACTTTGTGGTTCATCACTTGATGCAATTGCGATGGCAGCCCGTGCAATTAAAGCAAATGAAGCAGACTTAATTATTGCTGGCGGTGTTGAAAGTATGTCCCGTGCGCCCTTTGTTATGGGTAAATCGGAAAGTGCTTATGGACGCAGCCAAAAGATAGAAGACACCACCATGGGTTGGCGTTTTATCAATCCAATCCTCAAACAAATGTATGGCGTGGAAACCATGCCTCAAACCGCTGAAAATGTGGCAGAACAATTCAATATTAACCGTGCTGATCAAGATGCTTTTGCCTTAGAAAGTCAGCGCCGTACAGCTGCTGCACAAGCCAATGGTTTTTTTGAGAAAGAAATCATCCCTGTCGTCATTCCACAGCGTAAAGGCGACCCACTGATAGTTGATACAGATGAGCATCCACGCGGATCGACGACAGCAGAAGGTTTAGCAAAACTCAAACCTGTGGTGAAAGCAGATGGGACGGTAACTGCGGGCAATGCCTCAGGGATCAATGATGGTGCGGCTGCACTACTGATTGCTTCAGATGATGCTGTTAATAGATTTAAGTTAAAGCCACGAGCCAAAATTATTGCAGCAACGGTGGTGGGTGTTGAACCCAAAATCATGGGTTTTGGTCCTGCGCCTGCCATCAAAAAGCTATTAGCTCAAACAGGTCTAAGCCTTGAACAAATGGATGTGATCGAGCTGAATGAAGCTTTTGCGGCTCAAGCTTTAGCGGTTACCCGTGAACTAGGTTTGGAAGATGGCGCTAAACATGTCAATCCAAACGGTGGCGCTATTGCTTTGGGGCATCCATTAGGTGCATCTGGAGCACGTTTAGTCACGACTGCATTAAATCAGCTTGAGGCAATTTCAGGTCAATATGCCCTCTGTTCAATGTGCATTGGTGTCGGTCAAGGCATCGCTTTGATTATTGAACGTGTTTAATCCTCAATAAAAGTCCTCCTTCTCATAGGGGGATTTAGGGGGATTTTTAAAATTAAGGATTCAAAACATGCCTACATTCATATCCAATGATGCTTTGATTAATTACGCAACTTTTGGTGATACCAACAAACCTGCGATTGTCTTTTCTAATTCTTTAGGCACAAAGTTCAGCATGTGGAAGCCTCAGATAGAGGCACTACAGCAGGATTATTTTGTGATTTGTTATGATACACGTGGTCATGGTGCATCTTCTGCCCCTCAAGGGCCTTATAGCCTTGATCAATTGGGTACAGATGTCATCCATTTATTGGATCATTTAAATATTCAACAGGCCATATTTTGTGGAATATCGATGGGTGGTTTAACAGGCCAATGGCTTGCAAAACATCATCCTGAACGCTTTAACCATGTCATTGTATGCAATACCGCTGCAAAAATTGGGCAAGAATCAGCTTGGAATGAACGTGCGCAATTAGTCCGTCAACAAGGTCTGGAACCAATTGCAGAAACGGCAGCATCACGATGGTTTACAGAACCCTTTATCCAAAGTAACACAGCAACTGTACAATCTTTGAGTAACGACCTCGGAGCTGGCAGCCCAGAAGGTTATGCAAGTTGTTGTGAAGCTTTGGCTAAAGCGGATTTGCGCAATGAAATCTCGTCTATTCGCATACCGGTATTGATTATTGCAGGTCAACAAGACCCTGTAACTACAGTTGTAGATGGTCAATTCATGCAAGAACGCATCGCAAATAGCCAATTATTTGAAATTAATGCATCGCATATTTCAAACATTGAACAGCCTGATGCATTTAACCAAACACTCATCTCTTTTATCAGTGCTTAAATCCTGCATATTGTTCTTCGATAAAATTTAAAAAACATAAAGCCCAAATTGATTTGGGCTTTATGTTTTATGTGTTGAAAGTTTTAGGTTCTTTGCAACTCATTGACTGCTGCACCGCGTAAACTGAGCCAGTCAGAACGACGTTTAAATAATGCAGGTGCGGCAAAATTAATTTGGTCAATAAATTGTTGTAAGTCTGCATTAAGCAGTTGACCATTTTTGACCAAAACTTTTCCTGCAACCATCGTCATCACGACATCTTGGCCCTGAACCGCATGGACCAAGTTTGTATGTAAATTAAATAAACTGCCTTGGTTTATTAAAGGTGTCATGCGTGGTGTAGCCGTGTTTACTACGATTAAATCCGCCTGCTTACCAACTTCGATTGAGCCAATTTGTTGCTCAAGTCCTAATGCACGTGCTCCATCTCGAGTCGCCATTTGGCAAACTGACCATGAATCTAAAGCCGCTGCATCTAAATTTGAAAATTTAGCCAATAACGAAGCTGTTTTCATTTCCTCAAATAAATCTAAATTGTTATTTTCCTTTTCACCATCTGTACCTAAACCCACGGCAACGCCTTGTTTGAGCAATTGAGTCACAGATGCAGCGCCTGAGGCAAGTTTCATATTTGAAATGGGGTTATGCGCAACCCCAACGTGATAATGTTTAAGCAGCTGAATTTCGTCATCATCTAACCATACACAATGCGCCAGTAAGCATTGAGGCACATCGAGCATGCCTAATTTTTCAAGGGTCTGAACAGGCCGCATGCCATAACGTTTCAGATTTTCTACGACATCAAACTTGCTTTCATTACTATGGGTGTGAAATCCAGTTTGATAGTCCTGACACATTTTTTGGATGCGACCTAAGGCCTGATCTTCTGCATAAAATAAGTGTTCTAGCCCCACCCAGACCTGAATACGACCTTCTGCTCGCATGTGCCATCGTTGAATCAGCGCTTCATTGCTATCTAGTGTTTCAAAATAATTATGGTCTGGATGTTCTGCGACATACGGAACCAATACAGCTCGAATCCCTAAGTCTTCGGCTGCTTCGGCACTGCCATCCATATAGCGCCACATATCGACAATCGTAGTCGTTCCTGACAGCAGCGCTTCGGCATAACATAAATAGGAAGCCAATTTTGCATCTTCGGGTAATAACACTCGGTGCATGGGATCAATAAATTGTTGTAACCAGTCCCAAACAGGTAAGCCCTCCGCGGTGCCGCGAAGTAAGCCCGAATGACAATGTGTATTGATTAAACCTGGCATCAACAATCCATTGGGAAAATGCTCATGTATCGCATCTGGAAACTGCTATAAAAGATCTTCTCGCTTCCCAATTGCTTGTATCACTTGGCCTTTGACTAATACTGCCCCATCTTGAATATAGTCTAAGGACGAATTCATAGTTAATACATGGCCTGCACTCAGTAATTTCATTCATTTGCTCCTTTGAACATTGTGTTATTGGCCAAAATTAGGGGCTGAAGGTTTTCTCAAGTGAAGCTGGTAAATTCAGTTTTAGATGTTTTTTATTACGAGAAATCAGCACTAAAACCACAATCGTTGCCACATATGGAAGTGCAGAAAGCAATTCATTCGGCACATTTAAACCTAATGCTTGGGCATGGAACTGAAGGATCGTAACGCCACCAAATAGATAAGCTCCGAGCATTAAACGGGTAGGTTTCCATGTTGCAAAGACCACCAATGCAATCGCAATCCAACCCCGACCTGCCACCATGTTCTCAATCCACATCGGCGTATAGACTGTTGATAAAAATGCGCCACCTACTCCAGCCATAGCACCACCAAAAAGAACCGCACAGTAGCGAATCGCTAAGACGTTATAGCCCATAGCATGCGCACTTTCTGGTGACTCGCCCACTGCTTTTAGTAGCAGACCAAGGCGAGTTTTTGTGAGTACCCACCAAATAATCACAAAAGCCAACATGGACAAATACACAACATAGTTATGCTGAAATAAAATAGGCCCTAAGACAGGTATTTCACTTAAAAGCGGGATGTCTAAACCCTGTAAGCCGGGCAATGCCATGCTCACGTAGTTTTGTCCTATAAATGCTGAAATTCCGATACCGAAAATTGTGAGTGCTAAACCGCAAGCGGACTGGTTAGTACTTAAAGAGAGGGTAAAAAATGCAAAAATCAGTGCCATCAATGTGCCTGCAAGGCCACCGACCATTAAGGCACTTGCAACACTCGCATCGTACTGTGCAGCGAAGGCAAAGCCAGCAATGGCACCAACCAACATCATGCCTTCTACACCGAGGTTAATGACCCCTGTCCGTTCTGCGACTAATTCACCAAGACCTGCAAAAATGAGTGGCGTTGCTGCGGCGATCGTGCCAGCTAAAATGGCTGTAATTTCAATGCTCATACATTTCTCCTCAATCTAAGCCGTAGTCGCTTGACGATCTGTCAGCGTTTTATTTTTTTTCGGTGCAAAACGATAGCGGTTTTCAATCAAGGCATCTGAAGCTAAAAGGAAAAATAACAATAAGCCTTGGAAGATACCTGTAATCGCAACCGGAAGTTGCAGCTGCATTTGTGCCATTTCCCCACCCAAATAAATCAGTGCCATCAATAAACCTGAAAGAACGATTCCAATTGGGTTTAAACGACCTAAATACGCCACAATAATGGCTGCATAACCATAGCCCGGAGAAATGTTTGGATTTAACTGTCCAATAGGCCCTGCAACTTCACAGATGCCTGCAATCCCCGCCATCAATCCTGATAAACCTAAGCTGAGCCAAATGGCCTTTTTAGATGAAAATCCTGCATATTTCGCGGCCAATGGTGCTTGCCCACTTACTTCAAGTTTGTAAGCAGTTAAACTTTTACGAATAAAAATCCAAAATATCACCACAGCAATGATCGTGATGAAAATAGATGCGTTGACTCGAGTCCCTTCCCAAATTAAGGGCAATGTCGCTGACTCACTAAACATGACCGATTGAGGAAAATTCATGCCATCAGGATCACGCCACGGCCCATTGACCAGATATAAAAGAACAAATAAGGCCACATAATTCATCATGAGCGTCGTCAGGGTTTCTTCAGCATTAAAGTGCGTTTTGAGTAATGCCGGAATGAGTCCCCACAATGCGCCACCAATTGCCCCCATCAGCACCATGAGCGGCAAAATCCACCACCCCATTTGTTCGTGAAATAAAATTGCGATTCCGCCACCAAAAATAGCGCCCATGGTCAGCTGACCTTCGGCCCCGATGTTGAATAATTTGGCACGAAAACCAATGGCTAAACCCAACGCAATTAAAATCAGGGGTGAAGCTTTAATCGCAAGTTCACTTAAGCTATAGATCGAGGTTAAAGGCTCGATAAAAAAGATATACAGCGCATTGAGCGGATCAACACCTAAGGCTAAAAATAACAGACTGCCCATCACCAACATTGCCAAAAGCGCAATAATCGGAGACAGCCATTTCATCATTTGAGAGGGATGCTCTCTAGGTTCTAATAAATGCATGGATTTATCCTTTCATTGCTAGGCATGTGCCTGATTCAGAGACATTTCTGTAGAGTTTGAAGTATTGGAAATACCCGACATCAATAGACCAATTTGCTCGGCATTGGTATCCGTGGTTTTCATCGGTTTTGACAATTGCCCTGCGGCAAGTACACAAATTCTGTCGCTAATCTCAAACAGTTCTTCTAATTCTTCAGAGATCACCAATATTGCGACCCCTTGTCGTGATAGATCGATCAGGGTTTGTCGAATAAACATCGCTGCGCCTACATCAACGCCCCATGTTGGTTGCGATACAATCAGCACTTTGGGGTTTTGTAGAATTTCACGTCCGACAATGAATTTCTGTAAATTCCCACCCGAAAGTGACCGAGCTTCAGCATCAGCACCTGAAGCTTTGACGCCAAACTTTTCAATACACTGCTCTGCAAAGGCTCGCATTTTTGTAAAATTGATTAGACCCCAATCGGTTAATTCTTTACGAAAAGCGGTTAATAAACCGTTTTGTGACAGTGTCATATTTGGAACAGCACCTCGGCCCAAACGCTCTTCTGGTACAAAGCCCAACCCTTGATCACGGCGCAGTCCTGCACTTTGCAGCGAAATATCGACACCTTGAAAAACAATGCTGCCTTTTTTTGAAACTTGCTCACCTGAAAGTAAGGACAGTAGTTCCGCTTGACCATTGCCCGAAATACCTGCAATTCCTAAAATTTCACCGCCATACAAATCCAGTTGGATATGTTTAAGCGATACTCCAAATGGATCTTCGGATTCGTAATTCAAATCATCAACAGAGAAAAGCTGTTCTTTTTGACCTGAAAAATCCACATGCTGGTAGGTTGGCAAATCTCGACCAATCATTAAACGAGCTAAGTCACTGGTTGACTGATTTTTTGGATAGACATGTCCTGTCACCAGACCGTTTCTTAAAATCGTCGCTTCATCACAAAGTTCTTTAATTTCATGCAATTTATGACTGATATATAAAATAGATACGCCTTGAGAAGCGAGTAATTTCAAGGTCTTAAATAATTGTTTGACCGCCTGAGGTGTGAGTACCGATGTTGGCTCATCTAAAATGATTAAAGACGGATTTTGTAATAAACAGCGAATAATTTCGACGCGTTGACGTTCACCCACCGACAAAGAAAAGACTTCACGACGCGGGTCTACTCGTAATCCATATTGTTCAGACACGGCAACGATACGTTCATGCAATTGTTTTAAATCTACTTTTTCATCGAGTCCCAACAGAATATTTTCAGCAACGGTTAAGGTTTCAAATAGTGAAAAGTGCTGATAGACCATACCAATACCCAGCTTTCTTGCGGCTGATGGGCTATCAATATTGACCTCTTTGCCATTCCAAATGACTTGGCCTTCATCTGCACGTGTTGCCCCATAAATGATCTTCATCAGGGTACTTTTACCCGCACCGTTTTCTCCCAAAATGGCGTGGATGGCACCGGGCTGAACCGTTAAATGAATTTGATGATTGGCTTTGAGTGAGTTATAGCTCTTGCAAATATTAATGAGCTCAAGACGAGGAATGACATTTTTATGCTCAGCTCGATCGAATGGGTTTGCAGGTTCTTGTTGAAATGCATTCATAACTTAAGCTCTCTTCAACGTAAATATATAGGACCAAAAGTGAGATGCACTTTTGGTCACAGCTTGTATATTTCAAAATTATTTAGGTAAAACCCCTTCTACACCTTTCACGTAGTAATTCATTTTGTTGAGATCAGCATCAGTCATGCTTTTACCTTGAGCCAGTGCAAGACTCCCATCTTGTTTATATACAGGGCCTGCAAATGGATGTAATTTTCCAGTTTGAATTGCTGCTTGTACGCCTAAGGCTTTTTGTTTAACAGCAGGTGCTAAAAATGGTGCAAAGGCTTCAATTTTGACCGCGTCTTGTTTCACGCCATACCAGATTGCACTTGGTTTCCATGTTTTATTTGCGACTTGCTGCATGACTGGGGTATAGATTTTTTCCCAGTGCAACACTGAAGCCGCCAATTGAGCTTTAGGTCCAAACTTGCTCATATCTGAGTCCCAACCAAAGGCATATACGCCTTTTTGTTGTGCTGCTTGCACCACGGCTGGAGAATCCGTGTTTTGCATCAACACATCAGCTTTTTGAGAAATCAGTGCTAAAGCTGCATCACGTTCTTTGCCTGGGTTAAACCATGAATTGACCCAAATCACTTTGGTTTTAATTTTAGGATTGACGCTTTGTGCGCCACGTGTGTAAGCATTGATATTGCGTATAACTTCTGGAATTGGAAATGAACCAACGACACCTAAAATGTTGCTTTTCGTTTGCTGTCCTGCGACAACGCCGAGCATGTATGCACCTTCATAAGTACGTACATCATAAACACCTAGATTTTTGCCCTGTTTATAACCTGTCGCATGCATAAAGACGGTATTTGGAAATTGTTTTGCCACTTTTTCCATTTGGTTCATATAACCAAAAGACGTCCCAAAAATGACTTTATTGCCTTGTTGCGCTAAGTTTCGGATCACACGTTCGGCATCGGCCGTTTCAGGGATATTTTCAATATGTGTGGTTGTATATTTTCCAGCTAAGGCCTTTTGGGCTTTAATACGTCCCTGATCATGTGAATAGGTCCATCCATGATCACTGGTTGGGCCAATGTATACAAAGGCTGCTTTATCTGCGGCGTGTAGCTGAGTTATCAAGCCTGCACCACAGAGACCTGCTGCACTAAATACCAGTGCCATTTTTTTTAAACGGGTTATAAAGCTTTTCTTTTGCATCATTTCATTCCACCTAAAATATTAAAACTTGATCTAATTTATAAAAAAATAAAATTATTCTGCATAAATTCGATTTTCTATTTATAGTTAGCAAATATCGTTCCAAAATTTATTTTAAAATGAAAAAATATTTTAAATAAAATTGAATAATTAAAATAAAGGTGAATTTATATATAAAATAGAATCCATGAATTTTATTTAAATGAATATTTTTTTATTAACAAATCATTTTATATTGATCATAAAAAAAGCCCTATCGGGCTGAACGAAGGGCTATAAAAGGAAACCAAGAAATTAGTATGAGAGATTAAGTGATTTTTTCCAGTACTAATTGTTCTTCTAGACTTAAGTCATAAGCTTGCTGATACATTTGTTCCATGTGTTCACCAGCCGTACAGGGTGCATAACGGTAAATTTCACCATCTTTCACCGTTCCTGGTAAGGCATTGATTGGCGTCATGTAATTCGGCCCATAAAAAAATGGAATCGAATAGCGAGACTGACCTTTTGAAAATAAATTTCTAACACGATGTGGATTTGATTTATACAGGTCATTACTCCAACGTGGGATCAGATCGCCTAAATTGACAATAAATGTATCTTTGATCGGTGGCGCTGCAACCCATATCCCATCTGGTAAACAAACCTCCAGTCCGCCACATTCATCTTGTGCTAAAATCGTGATGGAGCCCCAATCAGTATGCGCTCCAACGCCAAAGCTATATTCATCTGCACCGACAGGATGCGGTGGATAACAGAGCATTTTTAGGGTAATCATGGGATCGATACAACAGTCATCAAAATAGCCTTCATCTAAAGATAAAGACAGTGCTAAGAGTTGCATAATGCGCTGTGCTAGACCATTTAGCTGTGCAATATACTCCTGACAAAACTGTTCCATTTCAGGTACTTCAGCACTCGGCCATTGATTTATGCCATAACCCTGATATTTGGCTAAAACATAGGGATGATCTTTAGGATAATTTTTTGCACAGTAGAAACCTTCCTTAATATCTGGCTTTGCGCTGTAGTCTGACTTTTGCGCTGCAAGCTGTTCAAAGCCCAAATGGCTATCATTTAAGCTCTGATCATATTTAAGTTTGGTTGCTAGTGGTAACGCAAAAATTTTTGCTGCCAAATCAAACTGACGTTGAATCAACGCTGATGATATTCCATGATTTTTTACATAGAAAAAACCTGAACTGGTTGCTGCCGCTCTTAACTTTTCTACCACATCCGAGATATTGGCTGAGGAAGGCGTCAATGCCTGCGCTAAATCAATTACGGGAATACTCATAATCACTCGACCTATGTAGAGCAAGTTGCCTCTCTTGCAACTTGCAATATTTTAAAATGTATTGTTTATCAAATTCTTATTTAGGTAGTGACCCATCTACACCTTTGACATAGTAGTTCATTTTAGACAAATCGATATCCGTCAATGTTTTGCCTTTTGCGACCAGTAGACTGCCATCTTGTTTATAAATCGGTCCTGTAAATGGATGTAATGCCCCAGTACGTAATGAATCACGTACTGCAATGGCTTTGGTTTTCATCGCAGCCGTCGTTTCTGGACCAAAGTTTTCAATATTTACAGCACTTTGTTTTACGCCATACTTGATCGCCGAAGGCTTCCATGTATTTGCCGCGACTTGTTTCATCACAGGTTCATAGATTTTTTCCCAATGTAACACTGCTGCTGCAAGGTGTGCTTTCGGTCCAAATTTACTCATATCTGAGTTCCAGCCAAATGCATACACCCCTTTTTGTTGTGCGGCTTGTACTACAGCAGGCGAATCGGTATTTTGCATCAACACATCCGCTTTTTGAGCGATTAATGCCAATGCTGCTTCACGCTCTTTACCGGGGTTGAACCATGTATTGGCCCAAATTACTTTGGTTTTGACCTTCGGGTTTACACTCTGCGCGCCCAAGGTATAGGCATTGATGTTTCGAACGACTTCGGGAATTGGAAATGACGCGACTACACCAATGGTATTGGTTTTGGTTTTTTGCCCCGCAACCACACCAAGCATATACGCACCTTCATAAGTTCGAAGTTCGTACACACCTAAATTTTTTCCTTGTTTATAACCAGTTGCGTGCATAAAGACTGTTTTAGGAAATTGTTTCGCAACTTTTTCCATCGAGTTCATATAACCAAAGGATGTACCGAAAATGACTTTGTTGCCTTGTTGTGCCAAGTTACGGATAACACGCTCTGCATCGGCAGTTTCAGGTACATTTTCGATATACGTGGTTTTATATTTTCCAGCTAAAGCTTTGTCTGCCTTGATGCGCCCTTGTTCATGTGAATATGACCATCCGTGGTCACTGGTTGGACCCAAATATACAAAAGCGGCCTTTTCCGCTGCATAAGATTGACTCAAACCCAGCATACCAACTGTCGAGAAGACTAAAATCGTTTTGACCAATGCTTTTATTTTAAAACTCATTCTATTTCCCCACAGTGTTTAAAATATATTTGATGCGATACTATTTAAAATGAAGAATAGATCTCTTTCATAAATCAAAAAACGATCTTCTTTTGGTTAATATTTGCACTCCGGATTTCTTAGCATTCGTGCATAATCTGCGGATGAAATACATCGATTCAAACAAGCTTTCTGATCCTCAG
>NZ_VOZO01000015.1:0-59804 GCF_013419715.1 Acinetobacter sp. YH12063
ATCTCATACTTAATTGTTTCAGGCTCATCACCAGTATGCTTAGCCAATTGACCAAACCACATATGCAATAAACGATTCTGTGCTTTACTCCGGTCATCTTCTTTTTGATTGATCCGAACAACTAAAGGCTTGCCATCACTTAAAGCATTCGCATGATGCTTGTGCATGTAGGCAATTGCTTTACCTACTTCTTCAAATGACTTAATAACGAATGTGGCGGGTTCGAGTTTAAAAGTATTCTTCATCCCTTTTACCCATCATCAACTCAGTTTTGACTAGCCACTTCTCAAACATGGCTTCACTTTGCTCTCGGTTGCCCAACTTGTATTGATCAAAATCAGAATGGCACACGTGACACAAAGGAACTGTAAACGAATCATCTGCTTTTATCCCTCTACCCTTACCATGCTTCGCGCTATTTGAATGAGCCGCTTGTGAGTCTGGATTACCGCATCGAATACACGGCAGCTTTCTGATTGCTGCGAGTCGCTTTGAATCACGCATACAATGCTTCACGTAAATTTTTAATTCGCTCTTTCAGCTTAATCATGATGCCGTCAATCGTTAACATCTCTGACCGCGTCAAACCAGTGCGACTCAGATTCTGATACTTTGACAGCTCAGCACTGCAAAATTCTAAGTCTTGTTTCGCTTGTACTTTGTCTGTCATGGAATCACCAATAAGAAAAGAAAAACCCCACTCAAATCTCCAGAATTGAGCAGGGCCTTATGTGCCGTAATACGTTCGGCGAATGCCACCGAAGTGACGAGGGTGAATCAATCTCTTTCAAACAACTACGACAAACCTTTATCTCATCACCATCAATCGTGTGATCAATCTCAACCGCGCCATGAAAACCGAATAAGCATTTTAAAAATTGGAGCATTTTGTTCTCCTTATTTCATTGCAAATCGAAATAACTAAAAATAACTAAATCTGTCTGAAATAATGTCAGTAATTTTGTCAGTAATTTATTTATTAAAAGCAATGATTTATTTTATTTTTTAGCTAAAACATGCCGAAATAATGTCAGTAATCTGGGTGGCGGTAATCAATTTAAAAACCACTAGAAATTAATAGGAACCGCCAAAACGCAAAAAGCCCACATTTCTGTGAGCTTCTTTCCGATCAAGTGCTTAACTAACACTTCGACCACTTAACACAAAATAGCATATTTACATTTAAACGCAAGTTATTTAATCAATTTTCAGTCTTTTATCATGCCCTGCTAAATAAAACTTCCCTGCATAAATCATGTTATTGATTGAGCTGCGGCTTAAAGTGAATTCACGCACCATCTGATCAAGTGACAACCCTCGCACATTCTTCTCAATAAACAACTTCACCGCCACCTTTGCTGACCGACAAATCCGATCTGAAAATTGAATATCAATAATCAGCTTTCGTATTTCTTCGGCTTCATCATCCGAAATACTGCATGTGATTTGGTTTTTGCGACTACCGTAGTCTTTATTGTTCTCGCAGATCAACCAGTAAATCTGATTAATACCCATATGATCAGGCGCATTTCCCGACTTCATTCTGCATATTTGGATGTATGCGCCATACTGATTCAACCATTCTTCGACTGTGTATTTTGACCAATCCATCACGTGTGTTTTTAGCGCTGTATTCATCCCTATTCCCCTAAATTTCTCTAATCTCTAAACCATGAACCGATTTCATTAAGTGCTTTTTCAAGCGGTAAACTGGCAAGCTTCGCGTCATTTTGCTTTTGACATCCTCAACGACCAGTTGCCCCTTTTCCTGATAAACAAAATCTGCGACATACTTCACTGCTGGCTTGCGTCTTGGCTCACTTTCAAACTTGACCGACTCAGCCAAAATGAAAGCCTTTTGCAGTTCTAAGCTCTCGATTTCTCCTGCACGCTCCAACAGTGATAAATCCCGATAACGCCTTGCCTCTTTCTGACTATCGAAAGTGATGCCGTTAAGCACCACCTTCTTGTTGTTGTATTTAGTCATTGGTACCTCGCCAAGTCTCAAAAAAGAACACTATCGGATCTTGTTTGATTTCAATCAATCCAAAGCGATGCAGATGCCGCGCATGTGTGCTATCACGAAGCAATTGAACGTCGCGGTAATGAGTCAAAAGGTTGCGCCAATGGTTAAGCGACATTGATGATTTATTGGAATTACAAGGCACACATGCTGGATTCATGTTGTCGATAGTGTCCAAGTGTGGTCGAGTCATTTCTCCTGAAATTAACTTCCCACCGCCAACGTGGATAATGTCCCGCTTAACCGCCTCAATGTGATCTGCATGCCACTTATCACCCAACTCACAACCGCAGTAAGCGCAGTGGCCGCCAAACTTCTGTTTAAGTGCTTCACGCTGTTTTTTATTCAAACTCATCCCTCAATCACCCTCGTCGTTGGCGCTATATGATTACGAATGTCTGATACACGGTCAGTGCGATCGTGGTCTGCGATGGCTGCGCGAATTGCGTCAAGCTTGATAGCTAAATCCATTGGGTCACACTTACCCCAATATTCAAGCCACTTTTGATAGCCGTCGCTGTATCGAAACCACTTACCATCCTTTCTTTGAGCAAAATACATCACACCATCTAAGCAAGGTATAACAACCTGTGAGTTTTCAGGCACACCCGCCACAATTTCCCGCATTTGTTCGATTGTTAGGTTCATGCTGCAACTCCGCGTTTATTAACCAATGACCACTGCTTTTCCTCTTTTTCAAGCGCCTTGATTAATTTGCCTGCATCGCGCAGACTCAAATATGTTTGGAATTGGCAGTAAAATATAAAATCTTTAAAGTGGGCTTGTGCAATCATTCGGACTTGCGACTGCACTAATTCAAATCCATCGGGAATACCTTGTTTCTCCCAATGATTAATCATTTCTTTTTGCAATCCACTCCATTCGCCACCGACCGTCTTGATGCCATCAACCACAACCACTTTTGCATCGCAGCCACCCATCAACTCTGCATGTGTCATTGATGGTAGATTTAGGGAAAATGGTATTGTCCGCATTTCGTCTGTTTCCAGATTGTAGAAATGTGAGTCAATGCCGATCTCCCATGATTCAGGAGTTTTAATCAATTGCTGTTTGAGCGCGATAATCAAATCCTGTTCTCCATAAGCGCCAACCGTCACATGCGCAGGCACATAGGCATCATCAGGCAAGTTATTTTCTTCTGCATATTTGTTAATCGCGCCGTTCACATGCTCAACAATAAAATCCATCTGGAACTCATACAGCACATCTAAGGCTTTCCAATTCGACTGTAATTGAGCATCTTTTAACCCTCTAATCTGAGCAAGCTTGTTCGGGTTATATTTCTTATTGCGCTTTTTCACAGTCTAATCTCCCCAGTTTTCACCTTTTTCGCCTTTAACGCCCACGCATGGCACTTCTTGCAACGACACCCCATATTTGTGTACTGGGTATTTGTGCCGTGCTTTGCCTCGTATTGTTTTTGCTCAACCTGCTTGATCTGCCCGCCACGCGCTAAATACTTCTCCATTTCGGTTTCAAGTTCTTCACGCAAATTACGCTTGGCAACCAACTGTGCATGCGTGATGTCTTTGCCAACTTGAACGGCTTGGATGCGTTGGTTTAGTATTTCATTCACACCCCACCTCCTACTTGCTCTTGAGCCACACTTGCAAAACGACACACACCCAATTGATCTTGAACCAACACAATTCCTTTCTTGCCATGACGATTTTTAGTCACCAACACCTCAGTCACACCAGTAGGCATCAAATCCTCTGATTGCAGCTTTGGGTGTAATAAAACAATCTGGTCTGCATCCTGTTCAATCTGACCCGATTCTTTAATGTCTGAACTCTTAGGACGCGAACCTTTGTCTGCATCACGGTTTAATTGGACCAATGCAATCACAGGGCATTCAAATTCTTTCGCCATTGATTTGAGTTCACGACTGATGGATGCCACCTCTTGAATGCGGTCTCTTTGGCTTGGATTGCGAAGAAGTTGCAAGTAGTCAATAACGATGCATCCAAGTCCTATCTTCTTGTAGCGGCGCTCTGCCTTGCGCACATAGGTACGAACTTCGCTTAATGTTGGCTTTTGCTTTGGTTCGATCCAAATTGGCAGCTTTGCATAGGCAGCTTGCGCATCCGTGAATGACTTCATCACACCTGATGACATACGAGCGTTGTGCAATTCATCGTAAGGAATGAAGCTCAGTGCGCTAATCATGCGATTGGCTAGAGTTTCTTTATCCATCTCAGCCGACACAAACAACACACCCTTGTTTTTAAGTGCTGTGTCTAAAGCCAACATTTGAGCTAAAGTTGATTTACCCGAACCTGGTCTACCACCAACAACACACAAGTGGCCTTTTTGTACTGTACCAATCAGGTTATCCAAAGTAGGAAGATTAAATCTCACACCTGATGGCTTACCTTGTGCCATTGCTTCGGCTTTTTCGATCATCTTTTTCAAAGCACTATCAATTGAATCCTCAAAACTTGCGCCCAAGTTATTCTGATCCTGATTGTCTGATCCACTAAATAAGCCCTCTGCTTCAGCAAAGACATCATCAAGATTTAGGTCATGAGCAATCATGGCAATCTTCTTGCCGATTTCCTCAACCTTGCGGTGTGATTTCAGTTTGTTGAGTTCAGATACATAGCTACCCAAGTTGTAAAAACTTGATGGTGATTCAGACATGATCGTCATCAGGTAGTCAGAAGCATCAATCAATGATTTGCTTTGATTTAACTTTTGCTCAACCAGTACAGCGTCATAAGGTTTTCCAGTGTCAGCCAATTCTGAAATTGCTTTAAAAATCTCTTGATGCTTTGTTGAGAAGAAGCAGTCTTGAGTTAAATCACCTGCCACAGTTTCATAAGAGTTTTGAACTGTCATCAATGCAGCAAGAACACATTGTTCGATTGCGATATTGTGAATGTCAGACATTACCAAGCTCCTTTTACTGTTTTAAGGTTTTTAGGTGCTGGTGTTGCTTGACAAAATACTGGTGCTTGAGTTGTCCAGTAATCGTTCTCCCAATTCTTTTGGTTTAACCATGCAGTTGGTGCTGGAATAAATTCACCATCTTGCTTAATCCAAGACTGATCTTGTTTTTGAGCATTTAGAATTTTGACTAATGTTTCAGTAGTCACAACTGATTTGTATTTCTCAAAAGTTTTAAATGTTCCAGACTTGTCTGATTTACGTTTACAACGTGGATATGCTTCCCAGAATTTTTCAAAGTCTTCTGAGTACACCCCTTGTTTTAAATTTGCTTTAAAAGAAGTTGTTTTAATAGATGCGGTTTTTCCGACAAGATTGGATTCTGTTTTTCCGACAAGATTGCTATCTTTCTTGTCGGTTTTTCCGACTTCAGGCTCTTGATTCTGTTTTTCAGAGTCGAGAATCCCATCACACAATTTGTATTCAGTAACCGACTTGTATTTACGTGCCGCCTCAATAATCCCCTTATCTTCAAGCAAGCGTAATGCAGCAATAACAGCATCTTTTTTATAGCCAGTGCTGCGCTCAAATTCAGCAATACTAATTGCGCGAGTATCAACACCCCAGCCGCGTGTACGTCTTACAAGGTAGATATACACAGATAAAGGCGCACCCTTAAATTCAGCCAAAGTTCCACCATCAATACAGGCGTTAGGGAGCATGAAGGCATTAACAATGAAATTACTCACAATCTCCCCCTTGTTTAAATTCTTCGTATTCATCCTGTACTTCTTCAATGTGAAACATATCCAGATCAGCGTCATACAGATCGGCAACCGGGCAATAGTGAGATGCAAAGTCTGGATGCTCTCTGTCGTACTGGTCGATGAATTGGCGGGTTAGGTGGTTCATACTGCACCACCGATTGATGAAAGATTGATGTTGTAAACCGCTAACCATGCGTCTTTGTGGTATGAGTTCACGCTGCCATAGTTGGCATCTTCGGCTTTTTGGATTTCTAAGCGATTGGTTTTGCTATAGCGTCGAAGTTCGTATGTGTCATACGTGCCACCAGTAAGAGCCTGAACTTTTTTAATGGTTGCGAAGCCTGTAGAGCTATCGAGTTGGGTTTTAAGCTTTTCAACTTCTTTGACTTTTGCAGACAAGCGGCCCATTGCAGTTGCTTCGCGACGACTACCGATTTCGGCTTTGGTGGCGATGGCGTGGTCGCGCTCTTGGATTGCAAGCTGCTTTTGTTCTTCAGATACAACCAAGGCTTTAAGTGCTGACAGATAATCTTGCGGGGTGGTGATTTGTGGTTGCATTGCGCCAGTAGCAACAGCGTCAAAAGTATTGATAACTTTTAGATTGAAAGCCGCACTAATCCACATTGCATAGGCGTAAACAATTTGCTTAACAACATACGTGCCTTGCTCTAAGCCGCCACGAATAACATCAATAGGCGATACAGGAATTCCTGTATCGATCAGTTCTTGTATTAAGTCTTGTGTTTGCTTGTTTTCAAGAAAATATTGCGGTTGATTTTTACGCTCACCACCACTTGCCTTGTGTAAATCATTTAGGCAGTAGCGACCAAACTGATCTTGACGAATGACAGCGCCATCAATTTCAATGGCTTTTTGGTTCTGTGAAAATTGTGCTAACATATTCATTGTTCATTGACCTCCAAAGTTTTGAACATCAAGCTCAGTAGCTCCAACTACTGGGCTTTCTTTTTGGTGTACCAAAGTGCCCGAAGTACACTTTGACCGATTACGCGCTCTTGCCATACGCTCATACTTAGCATCCTCAGCAAGTAGAGCTTTCGCTATGACCTCACGCATCCAGCTACACGTATCTTGCTCATTGGTTTCACTGGCAACAGCGATTGCATCAAGCATTTCATGTGTAAATTTGATGGTTTTCGGAACGGTGTATTTCCCGCCCAAATACCCTTTTTCGATTGCTTCTTTCAAATCATCGACTCCCATGTGTAATGCTCGTCCTTATGCGCATAGTTGTTTTCGATCAGCCTTTACTTTGCCTTTTGTTAAAAGCTCAAGGACTGCTTGGGTTTTTGGTGGAATACCATCAATCTCCCAACCGTGAATTGTTGACCGACCACGATTGATTTCTTTTGCGAGCTGAGAGTTGTTTTTAACTCCGTAAAAATCTCGCAGGTCTTTAACTTGCATATTCAATTTCCCGAACAAAATGAGTTCGATTAATTGAACCACTTGTTCGGGTAACTGTCAATAAATTTGTTCATAATTCCGAACATAACTTGAGGGATTGATATGGAAACTATTACGGATCGCCTAAACAGACGGAGTTTGGAGCTGAATGTGAGCCAAGCTGATATTATCCGCGCCACTGGTGCTGGTCGCGGCACGGTTTCTGGATGGTTTAGTGGGGCAAATGCTCCGAGTGCAAAATATTTGGAATCCCTTGCGGTTGCTCTAAAAACATCTACAACTTGGCTGTTATCAGGAAAAGACGACGACATAAATAGTCGCGCTGAGCCAAGCATCGATATAAGTCCAATTGCGACAGTGGGTTATGCGCCAGTAATATCTTGGGTGCAGGCGGGTAGTTGGACTGATATGGAATCAATTAGTAATTTAGAAGAGTGTGAAAAACTCCCTTTGGTGCCAGGCGCAGGGAAACGAAGTTTTTATTTAAGTGTTCGCGGCTTGAGCAATGCCCCGCACTTTGAAGAAGGTGAGAAAATTTGCATCGACCCTGACTGGTGTCTAGAGGATATTCAAACTGGCGAAATGGTTGTGGTTAGTTGTGATGGTGAAGCCACATTTAAGGCTTTGATTGTTGAATCAAATGGGTATTACTTAAAACCACTTAATCCAAATTGGAGTGAGCAAATAATTCCATTAAAAGAGAATTGCACTCTTGTTGGTAAATATGTTGGATCGTTCAGACCAGCTAAAAAATTCAACCTATCTAATTAAAATGAATATATTTGAGAACCCGCATTAATAGCGGGTTTTATTTTGTCTATCAAAAATCAAAAGTTCATATAATCGAATTATTTTTATATTTTCCGAACAAAAGTGTTGACTTTATTGTTCGATTAACCGAACATAAACCTCGTAAACACAAAAAAGCCTGCCGACTCTCACATCAAACAGGCTTCAACACAACGAGGTCATTATGACAACTAAATTCAATATTCTCAAGTCTGCAATCATTGCAGCATCAATCAGCGCGGGGATAGTAGTAGCTTACGCTTTCCAGCCTGCCAAGGTTGCTGATGATAGTCATCAAGTGATTATCACCGCTCAAAAATACGAAGTGCTTAACCGTGCTTGCATTGAAACCTGTGTCGCTATTGTCAAAGCTAAAGATTACAACATTTATGTTGAGTACAAGCTTGATGATGGCTCAGTCGAGTTTCTGGACATTCTGAACGTGGTGCATTTTGACAAGACTGTGAATGCCTATGTTGATCGTTATGAGATTCAAAAGATTAACGCTGCGATTTTGCGAGGTGATCAATGAACATCAAAGCTAACACTTTAATCCTTGCCCCTGTCTTCCCTGATTTTGAAGTGGCTGAAGACATTGTTGTTCAAGGCGGCAAGGTTGAATTCACGCTTCAGTATCGCTTCGACTTTATCAGTGATGCGTCTATCGAATGCAGCATGCCATTACTTGAGTGCACACAAGGTTTTGCAGTTGGTGATTCAAATCCACAGAACTGCCATGAAATCGATATCCCTGCTTTTAAAGCAATTGAAAACACGCTGGTAACTGTAATGAAAACTGATGCTGTGGCAACCAAAGAAGGCAATGAATTTGTCTTACTTCCTGAGCAGTTAAGCACGCTGAACAAGCTGATTGGATACTGGTGTGAAGAGCAGTTTTTGAAGGAATCTGAACAGCAGGCTAATTACGTTGCGGAAGATATGGCGGAGGAGATTTACGGATGAATAATCAAACTAACGAGTCGTTCTCTTTTCAAAAAGCTGAACGTAAAAAAGCAAAACTAAAGCTCAACTTAAACGGCCCAAGCGGTTCAGGCAAAACTTACTCGGCACTCCTAATGGCAAGCGGAATATCTTCTAAAATTGCTTTGATTGACACGGAAAATGAGTCAGCAAGTTTGTACGCAAACGATTTTAAGTTTGATACCTTGCCTTTGCGCCCCCCTTACACTCCTGAGCGTTTTGCAGGTGCTATTTTGGCAGCTTACAACATGGGGTATGAGGTTTTGATTATAGATAGCGCCTCGCATGAATGGATTGGTACCGGTGGATGCTTGGAAATTAATGACATGACTGCCCGCACTAAATTTAAAGGCAATACATGGTCTGCTTGGTCAGATACCACCCCGCGGCACCGTCGTTTTATTGATGCAATCCTACAGACCGATATGCACATCATCACAACCACCCGTGCAAAAACCGAAACCGTACAAGGTGAAGGCAAAAAGATTGTGAAATTAGGGATGAAGGCTGAACAGCGTGATGGTTACGAGTATGAATTAACTGTTGCTCTTGATGTTGTTCATGATAATCACTTTGTTACACCAACAAAAGACCGCACTAAGCTATTCAACACTGATGGTGAAATTATCACGCGCGAAACTGGTGAAAAGCTTGTTGCTTGGTTGAATGACGGAAAGAGTCAAGAAGAAGCATTACAAGAGGCTTTTTCTGAAGCTCTATCTCGAATCAATTCAACAAACGACATTGCCGAACTTGGAATTATTTACTCGCAATTCAAGGGCACTGAGTGCGAGGCTGAAATCATAAGTGCTTGCAGCTCTCGTAAAACCAATCTCACTCAGCAACAAGGAACAGCATAATGACTACTTTATATGACTTCGGCTCTGCTCTTGGTGACACTGTTGAAAAAATCCAAGATCTATTGGATGAGGGTATTAGTGCTGATGATGAGCGTGTGCAAGAGCTTCTTGAGCAAATGGTTGCTCAAGAAGAAGATTGGGAGAACAAGGCAGTTAATGTTGCCAAGTACCTCAATCAATTGTCTAAAGATGAGGTGATGATTGACTCGGAAATTCTGCGCCTAACCAATAAGCGGAAAAATATTAGCAACGCCTATGCAAATCTATCTGGCTTATTGATGTGGCAGATGGAGAATTTTGGGAAGCTAGAAATTAAAGACTCTTTATTATCTGTAAAAATTCGTGAAAACCCTATCTCGGTTGTTGTTAAGGATGAGGATGCTATTCCTTCTCAATTCAAGGCCACGAAAACCACCACTACTGTGAATAAGAATGCGCTGAAATTAGCTTTTAAAGAAGGTGCAAAAATTGAAGGTGTGGAATTTGTGCGCACTAAAAAGCTTGCGATTAAGTAAGGTGGCAGCATGAAACTACCAAACAGTATTTCACCCGCCTTTATCGAATGGCTAGATCGTGGCGGTCACAAAATTGAACTCAAGAAAAACGCCATGATTGTGAAAAAGCAATTTAGCGATGGTGTGAAACGCAGCGTGATTCCTTTCGAGCGTCACGAAATTAAAGAGTTTTACGAATTGGACGAATACCTATCTCAGCGTTATGAGCTTTTTCTAAAGCAGTATTTCAACAATGGGAAAGGTTTTATTCAGGATTTGCATTTAGCTATGGCGAGCAAGTATCGCAAGGCTGTGATGATGAATAATTTGGCGAAGGTGGCGTGATGTTTAAGGTTGGTCAGCTAGCTGTAAATATCAACAATAATTCAGTCCATCAAATTAGACATATTAAAGTCCAAAATGGCGAGCAATTGTTGGGATTTGGAAAGAAACCTATGGCTTGGTCTTTTGCTAAAGACTATAAAAAATACTCAAAGGTGGCGTGATGGAAAATCTAATTAATAAACATAATTTAAATGTTGGGCTTTTTCGCTACGACAACTCTTGCGATTTTAAGGAATTAAAAGGTCACTATGTTGTTGATATTTATCACGACAAAGAAGTATTTCAGGTTTTAACAAAGACACATTTATTTGTTTTGAGACATGAGCAAGATTGTTGTGAAAGTGTTGAGCTTATTGATGTTGTTGGTGATGTTAAGGATTTAATTGGTCGAGAAATTCTACTCGCAGAAGAATCATCAAAAAGCGGGGATGCGGATTACGGCACCGAGACATGGACTTACTACAAGCTTGGAACAATCAAGGGTTATGTTGATTTGCGTTGGCATGGTGACTCAAATGGCTACTACTCAGAAAGTGTGGATTGTTTAAAAGTTGAGGTGGCGTGATGGATATTCAGAGAGAAGAATTTGAGCTTACGTTTCAGAAGACTAGCTTTTGTAAAAATATGGTTAAGTCCCTTGAAAATAGTGACTGCCCTTTTACATCAGTTTTCGAAATGCGCAATGGTAAATATCGCAGCTCATATGTTCAGTTGTCATTTGAAATTTGGCAAGCAGCCAAAGCCCAAGCGGTGCCGGAATGGATTGACTACACAAAGCAGTCACCGCGTATTGATGGTCGCTATCAAATATTTATTAGCGGAGAGCAAATTACTGCTGACTGGCAATCACCTTTTGGATTTTCAGATCCAGTTGAAGGCGAAGCGCTTATTCAGGACTTGATTAGTCACTGGGGAATGTTGCCTGAACCGCCGAAACCACAGGAGCCAGCCAATGACTGAAATTCAATTAACAAAACCCCAATTCGCTCAGCTCCAAATTGACAACCTCACATCTAAAGATATGCCCTACTTTGAAAATTGGGATACACAAGAAGTTGAACTGTTTAATGCGATTGTTAATGCAGTCGATTACGACAATGAGTTCACTTTCAATATGCGTGGTTGGTCACGTCAGCGTGTTGTAAATGGCATAGGTGGAATGATCGAAGTAAATGAAATGAATGCGGATGAGCTATACCACTTGTTTAGTTGTTATTTGAGTGGGTTGCCTAGAAATGTGGTGGAAAGCTTGAAGGAGGTGTCATGAATCTAATTGAACAGTTGGATGGGTATGAGAAGGCTAAAATTAGACTTGGGAGCTGCGATATAACGCTAGCTTACTATCAAGAATTAGATAGACAGCTTCTAGAATACCGCCGCCAGCATAATATTTTTGAGGTTGGGGATTGGATTGTTATGGATAGTCATAAACCTGAATATCAGTTCTATCAAATAACCAAGGATGATATGGGCAGTCACTGGATTAACTTGGTTGAATTCAGGCACGCCACCGACGAAGAAATCAAAGCAGGTAAAAGATTGGAGGTGAATCAATGACAGCAATGGCAAATATGGGCAGCTTGGTTGTTGCTCTGCCTCCTGCGGATATTTGGCTTACAGATGAACAGGCGGCAGATTTTTTGGGTTATGCGGGCACTTATTTCAAAGCATCTATTATTTGCTTAAAAGGATTCCCGAAACCAAGATACATTACAGACAATTCAAAAGGTCGAAGATGGAACCTTAAAAAACTATCTGACTGGCTGAGTGAAAGACCGGAAGATTTGAAAATTAAGACAGGCAGACCCCGCAAAATATAGCGGGGTTTTTCTTGTTTGGAATATGGATTACGCCAATATTACGCCAAAGTGTATATAAGTTATTGTTTTTATAATATGTATTGGTGCGCTCAGCGGGACTCGAACCCACGCCACAGGCTTCGGAGACCTGTACTCTATCCAGTTGAGCTATGAGCGCTTATTTTGGATTGCGCACATCATAACAAAAAAAACTGTAAGGTAAAGCAACTATATAGATGTTAGGTATTTTTCTGCTTAAGCTTTATACAACGTTCTATTTTTAAAATGCAGTATTCCATACGATTTACTTGGTTTATTTGCCCCGATATCGCACAATACTCACACTATTTATAGAGTGAATTATTTATGACTGATGCACTAACGTTAAAGCAGCTGTCAAAAACCTATAAAAATGGGTTTCAGGCGCTTAAAGGTATTGATTTAACAGTACCCGAAGGTGAATTTTATGCACTTTTAGGTCCCAATGGTGCAGGAAAATCTACCACGATTAGTATTATCAGTTCACTTACCCGTAAAACTTCAGGTTCTGTTGAAATCTTTGGCCATAATTTAGATACCCATCCCTCGCATGCAAAGCAGTGTTTGGGCGTTGTCCCTCAAGAATTTAACTTTGGTCAATTTGAAAAAACATTTGATATTTTAGTGACTCAAGCTGGCTATTACGGCATTCCCAAAAAGATTGCAGAGAATCGTGCAGAGGAATATTTAGAAAAGCTTGGCCTTTGGGAAAAACGCAGTACCCAAGCACGCATGCTATCGGGCGGTATGAAACGCCGTTTAATGATCGCTCGTGCCATGATGCATGAACCTAAACTGCTGATTTTAGATGAGCCGACTGCTGGTGTTGATATTGAACTACGCCGTTCGATGTGGGATTTCCTCACAGAAATGAACGAAAAAGGTACGTCTATTATTTTAACGACACACTATTTAGAAGAAGCAGAAATGTTGTGCCGTCGAATCGCAATTATTGATCGTGGTGTGATTAAAGAAGACACCAGCATGAAAGGTTTCCTCAGTCAGTTGAATGAAGAAACCTTTATTTTCGATTTAGCCGAACCCATTGAACCGATCCATATAGAAATTATTGGTGTCCGTTTCAACTTAGTAGATCCTGTCACCTTAGAAGTCACTATGGATAAAGCCCATACCTTAAATGATTTATTCCAACTCATGGAATCACAAGGTATTCAGGTTCGAAGTATGCGTAATAAATCTAACCGACTAGAAGAACTGTTTGTCCGTATAGTCGAAAAAAATCTTGAAGGTGCAGCACAATGAATTTTAACCAACTGTGTATCGCCCTCTACACCTTAGTGTATAAAGAAATTCGCCGTTTCATGCGTATTTGGCCGCAAACTCTTCTCCCACCGGCGATCACCATGAGTTTGTACTTTGTGATTTTCGGTAATTTAGTCGGTTCACGCATTGGGCAAATGGGCGGTTTTAGCTATATGCAGTTCATCGTGCCCGGCTTAATTATGATGGCGGTCATCACCAATAGCTATGCCAATGTGTCATCCAGTTTCTTTAGTGCAAAATTTCAAAAAAGCATCGAAGAATTAATCATGAGCCCGGTGCCGTTACATATGGTGCTTTGGGGTTATGTGATCGGTGGTGTTTGCCGTGGTGTTTTAGTCGGCTTTATTGTCACTGCGATGAGCCTATTTTTTACTGAATTACACCTGACCAATATCTTCGTAACTATATATACAGTTCTCATTACTTCGCTACTGTTTTCTCTTGGCGGATTTATTAATGCTGTTTATGCAAAATCTTTTGACGACATTTCGATTATCCCGACTTTCGTCCTGACTCCGCTGACTTATTTAGGCGGTGTTTTCTATGCCATCTCATCACTGAGTCCTTTTTGGCAAAATCTCTCTTTAATCAACCCTGTCGTGTATATGGTCAATGCATTCCGCTACGGTATTTTGGGTCATAGCGATGTGAATGTCGGCATTTCACTGACAGTAATTACTGCATGTTGCGTTGTACTTTATGGCGTGGCGTATCATTTACTTTCTCGTGGTTCAGGAATGCGTGAATAATGAGTGTAGAACAATCCCTTTTAGGCAAAGACACCAATTACCCAACAGAATATCAACCCGATATTCTGTTTCCGATTGCACGTGCCACTGCACGTGAACAATATGCCCATGTGGAAGGCATCCGCCAAGGTAAAGACTGGTGGCATGTTTTTGAAATTTCTTGGTTAAATGCTTCTGGTGTGCCTCAAGTCGCTATTGGCCGTTTAACTTTGCCTGCAAGTTCAGACAACCTCATCGAATCGAAATCTTTAAAGCTCTACTTTAATAGTATGAACTTTACCAAATTTGATTCTCAGGCAGCGTTTAAAGCAACCGTTGAAAAAGACTTATCTGCTGCAGCCAATGCCGCTGTGACTATTGATCTATTTCATGTTGATGAAGTTGAAATTTCAAAACCGCAAGGCATCTGTATTGATGACTTAGAACCCACCCAGTTAGAAAATCATCCAAATGCAGCTTTACTCTCTTTAGATGAAGCTGCAGCGCAAGAAGAAGTTGAAATTCAACTTTATTCACATTTATTAAGAAGTAACTGTCCAGTCACGGGTCAACCTGATTGGGGAACGGTATTTATACGGTATAAAGGTACTAAGCCTTGTTATCGTAGTATTCTGGCTTATATTATTTCTTACCGTCAGCATAATGGTTTCCATGAACAATGTGTGGAGCAAATGTTTGCCGATATTTGGCAACATTTAAAACCAAGTCAGCTGATGGTATATGCTGCCTATACACGCCGTGGTGGATTGGATATCAACCCTTGTCGTGTATCGGATTTAACATGGATGCCTCGCCCCATTCGATTGGCGCGACAATAAAAAAATTGAGGTTAGTGATGCCATTTTTTGGTTTTCTTCCTTCTGAGGAACTTCTAAGCAGTATTCAAACTGGTCACGCGAAAAAAAATTCGAGTGAACCCCTTTATCCTTTACGTGATAAAACAGCTTTGCTGATTAATGAAGAAATCATTGGTGCAACTATATTAGCTCCTGTTCATCTGTTTCCTGCAAGCGATAAGCGCGACACAGCAGAAAAACTGGCTGGCTATGTCAAATCAACAGTCGCTGTATTGTTAAAGCAGCTATTGGGTAAATCTCCGAATGATGTGGTGAAACAATCCATTGAATTTTCAGAACGAAGTTTATTTCAAGACGCGACTGGCACTTATCGTGTAGGTCTGAGCTTAGATGCAGGATTGGTCACTAACCTTAAGAACAGTTATGCGGAAATTAAATCGGGCGCAGATATCAATAAAGCTGCTTTTGGTGAACTGTATAAACAGTTTGCTGAAGCTGCAGTGCGTCATTTTATGAATGACTTTAATAAAACTCTCGATTTAGGCATGATTAAACGTAAAGCAGCCGATATCGGTTCTTCTGCTGTGATTAAAGCTATTCATATTGCAATTGATAAGATCTTCCCAAATTTAACCAAAGAAGAGCTAGGTGCCCTTGCAGAAGCACATGATGCGATGTTTAACAAATAAATCTCGCTTTTCGTCAAAACCTAGCTTTGGCTAGGTTTTTTTATGGCTAAACGCATAAAATCGAATCCCGATACAATGACTATATAGTCATGCAAACACAGTTCTAGAATTGAACAGATTTTTATTAAAAGAAAGACAGTACATTGATATCCACAATTTTTAAAAATCTACAAAGAACAGGAAGAACCTGAATATAGATCATATTTTAATGTGAGCCGTCATTTTGGCTTAAATTTCAATGCGTCCATTTTAATATTCAATCTCTTTCTTTTTTATCATTCAGTCTATATTTCTACTATATATAGCGACGTTTTCAACAGCTTTGAAGCGTTAGCGAAAACACCCATGAGGTGAATACGCCATCACATGCATATAGATGTTTTTAGACCTGTGCTTTTCTAACCCTGCCCCCTTCGTTTTTTGGATTTTACTTTGCAAAATTTGTAGCTTCTAAACAGTATTTCGCAACGCGATAAAGTTTATTCGTTCTGCGTTTTTATGACGCATGAGTTTTAGAGTCATCTATATTTCAAATGATTTGTGAATATTTGCAAGTTATGTAAATGAATATGTCACTTTTCAATATGTTAACTACGAAAAAATCCTTTGCTTTGTCTTTTTTTGTATATCTATTTATGAAAGCATGCGCTGTCAGTGGTATCTTAGTTGCTATTGGTAACGTTTACCTTTAATGAGCTATGAAACCAGAAGGTCATCACAATTTTCAGGATCTTTTCCCCTCGAAATTTTGTTCATACTCATCGCTAAAGCAACTGGAAATTTTTTATTTATGCTAAATCGAAATTTTTATAAAAAACTATCACATATTGCCATTATGGCCGGTTCAATTTCACTGACCAGTTTTTGTCAGGCTAACGACTTCCAATCTCATCCAGCCTATGCAGCTTTTAAACAAAATACCATGCAAACCTATGGTTTAAGTGAGAGTCAAATTGATTGGGCAATGCAAGGTAGTAAAAACCTACCCAACATTATTAGCATTATGAATCGCCCCGGCGAATCAAAGCCTTGGTATCAATATAAAACCAATTTTTTAGCTGAAAGTACAATTCAACGCGGTGTTCGCTTCAAAAATCAATATGCCGACACTTTAAATCGTGCAGAACAACAATTTGGTGTACCTCAATCCGTGATTTTAGGCATTTTGGGTGTTGAAACAGGCTACGGCAGCAATAAAGGTAATTTTATTACCCGTGATGCTTTGGCGACCCTTGGTTTTGGCTATGAACGCCGTGCGCAATATTTCCAAGATGAACTTGCTGCACTGATTGCTTGGTCATATAAAGATGGTATTCCAACTAACTCTGTCGTCGGTTCATATGCAGGTGCTGTGGGTTATCCTCAATTTATGCCAAGTAACATTCCAAAATTTGGTGTGGACTACGATGGCAATGGTCATGTTGACCTGCGTAATTCGGCTGTCGATGCCATTGGTTCAATTGCAAATTATTTAGCAAATTATGGTTGGCAGCGTAATCAACCGATTGCTTTTGCTGCTCGCTATAGCGGAAACAACCCAGATGCTATTATTGCAAAGGATTTAAACCAGCCAACACCCTATGGTGTACTCAAGGCTCAAGGTGTAACCCCTATGAATCCATTGGTAAAAATCGATGATCTCGATTTAGTCAATGTCATCCAATTGCAAGATAGTTATGGACCAATTTATTACATCACTTATCCAAATTTTCAGGTCATTACAACCTATAACAAAAGCCGTATGTATGCGACTGCACTATGGCTTTTAGGCACTGAAGTTACCAGTCGATAAGACTGGTTTTTTCTTATAGAGCAAAAAAGTCAACAAATATTTTCACCAAAATGAGCATTTATTCGACATTTTACATAACTTGTTACATTATTGATTATTTTTTAAACAACTATTGTTAATTTTTTAGACATTTTCAAAGTATTTTAATTAAACACTAGACAGCCTATTGATGGCATGAATATTATCCATCTCGTTAAATATAGTTGCAAAAGTGAAATATCAGACGTGTTTACATGGATATCAGCGACTTAGTTGAACCAGTAAATATGCCATTGGGAGATAAACAATGCAGTCATCAATTATTAAATATGCCTTAGCGGTTGCCACGGCAGTTGCGCTAAGTCAGTCACAAGCTGAGATGGTTCAGTCATCATCATTCAATCATGATAATGACAACTCTCGTCTTGCAGCTCGTGTATTGAATAAAGAAGCTCAAAGCTTCAATTCAAACTTTACGAATTTAAGTAGCCTTTCAATCACTGAGCGTTCTGGCGATAAAATTCGTCGTCAAACAATCGCTGCTAAAATCGAAATTCCTGAAGATGAGCCTTCAGTGATTGAAAAGTTAAATACTGTTGCATCGAATACTGTTCGTAAGTTCACTCAAACAGGTACTGCTTCTTGGTACGGTCGTCAATTCCACGGTCGTAAAACAGCAAGTGGTGAAACTTTTGACATGAACGCACTTACAGCAGCACATCGTAGCCTGCCACTTAATTGCTTTATTCGTGTTACCAATCGCAATAATGGTAAAAGCGTCGTGGTGAAAGTAAATGACCGTGGTCCATTCCATGGCAACCGTGTTCTTGATTTATCTTATGGCGCTGCTAAGCAATTGGGTATTACCAATGCGGGTACTGCAAATGTGAGCATTGAACGCGTAGACGGTCCAAATTCTTAATTCTCCAATGAAGTGACTGCATTTAACAGACCACGCCTAGCGTGGTTTTTTATTTGAAGCCTCTTAGTCTTTCAAATCATCAGTAATCCTGATTTTGACCCTTCCCGCATTCTTGTTTATATTGGAGTCCTTCCCCATGATTAAGGACTATCATGAAAACAATCAACGAATGGTTTGATGAATACAGCGAAAGTCATCAAAATAAAACCAATAAAATGATTCACTAGATTTGCGTACCCACGATTTATTTTTCAATCGTTGGCATATTGGCGCATTTTAGCGCGCTACTTACTGCTGTCTTACTTGCCTTAGCATTTATCTTTTACGCACGTTTAGACATTGTACTTGCTGTTGCAATGGCCGCGTTAACGTTAATCATGGCATGGCTAATTTGGGTGTTACCAGTTGGATACGGCTTTTATATCGCACTCTTTGTATTCGCATGGATTGGTCAATTTTATGGCCATAAAATTGAAGGTAAAAAGCCCTCTTTTTTCAAAGATCTCCAATTCCTCCTCATTGGCCCTATTTGGTGTTTAGATACATTTTCAGGTAAAGTACTTGGTAATTGGAAAATACGCCATAAATCGCAAATAAAGAGCATTTAGAGCACGATTAATTTCATGGATCTCTTTTTCAGTTATTCCAGATCGGTTTTCTTCATATTCGATGCTTAAAACCCTATTGTTTATAGGTGTATTTATCTCTGGTATTTCCAATCATTTTTTCTATTTATACGACCAAAAAGTCAGTGTTTAAACACTGGCTTTTACTCAATATGGTTAATCCAATTTTATGTTGATAGCTTCATCTGAATCATGATCATTTAAATGACTAAAGTTAAAAATGACTACGTGATTTTTATTGATAGGTTTTACCTTGATGCTTTAACCAACCATCCTGATGACGTCCATTCGGATCGTGATGTGTCCAGTGCATCACACCCCCCTGATCTGAATATTCATATTCACCGTAAAATTGAACTGTATCGCCTTTTTGCAAGTTATCAATTCGTGGGGCTAGATCGATATTATGTGCAACTAAAAGGGTTTGACCATTATTTAAGTTCAAAATGAACTTTTGATGGCGACTACCTTCATTATCATCTCGAAGTACCGCTTTCACTTGACCTGTACCCTCAACCTGAACATTACTGAGTTTATTTTTAAATGCATGCGCAATAACATCTTCAGCACTCTGCCCTTTTTGTTGAGCATCTGCAGGTTGTACTGATTCTATTTGTGGCTGTGCGTTTTGTTCCGCTGTCGTCTGAACTGGTGCAGTTTTTTGTTGTTGTAAATCGATTCCGAAATAAGCGGCTGTAAGCGCAACAATAATTCCGCCGATGGTTAAATTTGTTTTGTTTGCCATAAGATAGTTTAAATCTAAATTTTCAACTCATTATAGTCATTAATATGGATAAAAATAGAATCTGTGAACAACAATGTACACAATATAAAGTTTAAATAGCTTTGAAATCAGTAAAGCTACAGCCATAAAAAAAGCCCTCTAAAACGAGGGCTTTTTTCTACAAATAATCAGAGATTATTTTGCAGCAGCTTGAGCAGCAGCGACTTCTTCAGCGAAAGAAAGTTCAGCTTTTTTCTCAATACCTTCACCAACTTCGAAACGTACGAAGTTAGCAACAGTAGTACCAGTTGCTTTAAGAACTTCTGCAACTTTCTTATCGTTGTCGATAACGTACATTTGGTTCTCAAGAACAACTTCGTTCAAGTATTTCTGAACTGAACCAGTTACCATTTTTTCAACGATGTTTGCTGGTTTACCAGATTCAATTGCTTTCGCTTCAGCAATTTCTTTTTCTTTAGCGATAAGTTCAGCAGAAACGCCAGCTTCGTTTACAGCAACTGGGTTGAATGCAGCGATGTGCATAGCCAAACCTTTACCAGTTTCAGCATCACCAGCGTATGCAACTACAACACCGATTTTTAAACCGTGTTTGTAAACTGCAAGGTTGTCGCCTTCAACGATTTGAGCACGACGCACTTGGATGTTTTCACCGATTTTTTGAACAAGCGCGATACGAGCTTCTTCTACAGTAGCACCATCTTCAAGTTTCAATTCAGCAATTTGAGCAACGTCAGTTACACCAGCAGCAAGCGCAGCAGCAGCAACTTTAGCAGAGAAACCAGCAAAGTTTTCGTCTTTAGCAACGAAGTCAGTTTGACAGTTAACTTCTACAAGGATTGCTTTGTTGCCTTCTTGAGCGATAGTGATCGCGCCGTCAGCAGCAATGTTACCCGCTTTTTTAGCAGCTTTAGCTTGACCAGATTTACGAAGGTTGTCGATCGCTAATTCGATGTCACCGCCCGCTTCTGTTAATGCTTTTTTACATTCCATCATTGCAAGACCAGTACGATCGCGCAATTCTTTAACCATGCTTGCTGTAACTGCAGTCATGTTAATCTCCTAAATACGGTAGAAAATGAATTCTTTTTAGAACAGAAACGGCCCAGAGCTGTCTCTTGGGCCGTCTGCATACATGACGCTTACTTTGCCACCATCACGTGTCGCAAAAATGACAAGCTTACGTCAAACGCATTAAGCCTCAGAAGCAGGAGCTTCTTCGCCTTTAGCTTGTGCATTTGCTTGTGATTGAGCATATTCTTTACCAGCAAGAATCGCATCAGCCATAGCAGAAGCGTAAAGAGTAACTGCACGGATCGCATCGTCGTTACCAGGGATAACGTAGTCTACGTTGTCTGGGTTAGAGTTTGTATCAACGATACCGATAACAGGAATACCAAGGTTTTTAGCTTCTTTAATTGCAATTGCTTCGTGATCAACATCGATTACGAATAATGCGTCAGGTAAACCACCCATGTTTTTAACGCCGCCAAGAGCGCGTTCAAGTTTTTCCATCTCACGAGTACGTTCTAAAGCTTCACGTTTAGTAAGTTTAGCGAAAGTACCGTCAGTAGATTGAGTTTGAAGGTCTTTTAGACGGTTGATTGACTGGCGAAGAGTTTTCCAGTTAGTCAACATACCACCCAACCAGCGGTGATCAACATATGGTTGACCTGCACGTTGAGCTTGTTCACGGATGATTGCAGAAGCTGCACGTTTTGTACCAACGAACAAAACTTTGTTCTTTTTGCTAGCCAAGTTGTTAGCAAAGTTCAAAGCATCATTTAACGCAGGAACAGTGTGCTCAAGGTTGATGATGTGAATTTTGTTGCGCGCGCCGAAGATGTATTCGCGCATTTTTGGATTCCAAAAACGTGTTTGGTGACCGAAGTGTGCGCCTGCTTGAAGAAGGTCGCGCATGCTTACGTTGTAATCTGCCATTTTCTTTACCTTAAAGTTTGGGTTAGGCCTCCATATACCCGCATTCTCCACCTAAAAAGGCACCCAGAGAAATGTGTCGATATATGTGCGGATTTTATTGCCCCATCGCACAAAGCTCGTGAAAGATATTCACGAAAAAGCATTTGATAAAATGGGCGGCTATTTATACCATAGTCACATACAAATTTCCAAAAGTTTTTAGAGATCATGAACAGTACTTACGAAGCTCCACGTCGATTAATTAAAACGCCTGACGAAATTGAAAAAATGCGCGTCGCGGGTCGACTGGCGGCAGAAGTTTTGGATATGATCAAACCGCATATTGTTCCAGGTGTGACTACCCTAGAACTTGATACGATTTGTCATGACTATATTGTCAACAAACAAGAAGCTATTCCTGCTTGTTTAGGTTATGGTGCTGCGCCGGGTCGTCCAGCGTTCCAGCACGTGATCTGTACTTCAGTGAACCATGTGGTGTGTCACGGTATTCCATCTGAAAGCAAAAAGTTAAAAAAAGGTGACATCTTAAACATCGATGTCACTGTGATTAAAGATGGTTACCACGGTGATACCAACATGATGTATATCGTAGGCGGTGAAACATCTATTTTAGCGAACCGTTTATGTAAAGTTGCTCAAGAAGCCATGTACCGTGGTATGGCGGTGGTAAAACCAGGCGCAACCATGGGTGATATCGGCCATGCTATTCAACAATATGTTGAATCAGAACGTTTTGGTGTTGTACGTGAATATTGTGGTCATGGTATTGGTACCGTTTTCCATGACGAACCACAAGTTTTACACTACGGTCAACCAAATACAGGCATGATCTTAGAAGAAGGCATGACATTCACGATTGAACCAATGGTGAATGGTGGCGACTGGAAAACCAAACTTCTTGGCGATAAATGGACTGTCGTGACTAAAGATCATAGCTTGTCTGCACAGTACGAACACACGCTACTTGTAACAAAAAATGGTGTAGAAGTGCTAACTGCTCGCCCTGAAGAAGATTTATCGCGTTTTGTTCAATAAGCAAAGTATTTGAAGCACAAAATTTTATTAAAAATGGTCACACATGTTGTGGCCTTTTTTATGCCCTATTTTTGTCCGTGACTTTAAGAATTTGCCATAAAATTTGATTAAAAATTTAAGTAACTCAATGTAAATTTTCTTAATTATAGGGTTAGGATGGAATATCACACTTTTTTGCACATTGTTGATTTTGCCACTCCCCATTACTGTGCATTTAAGCTAAGATAGTGTGCTTTTTATTTTTTAATCCCTATAAGAAGGAATACTGCCGTGGACGTACGTCTGTCTGATCGTGTAAATAGCATCAAACCGTCCCCTACACTTGCTGTTACTAACAAAGCTGCTGAATTGAAGGCTGCTGGTAAAAACGTAATTGGTTTAGGCGCAGGTGAACCGGATTTCGATACCCCACAACACATCAAAGATGCTGCAATTGCTGCTATCAACAATGGCTTCACTAAATATACAGCTGTTGACGGTACTCCAGGTCTTAAAAAAGCAATTATTGCTAAATTAAAACGCGACAATAACCTTGATTACGCTGCAAACCAAATCTTGGTTTCTTGTGGTGGTAAACAATCTTTCTTTAACTTGGCACTTGCTTTGTTAAACAAAGGTGACGAAGTAATTATCCCTGCTCCTTACTGGGTAAGCTACCCAGACATGGTGATCATTGCTGAAGGTACTCCTGTAATCGTGAAATGTGGTGAAGACCAACGTTTCAAAATTACGCCTGCTCAATTAGAAGCTGCAATCACTGACAAAACTCGTTTAGTGGTTCTAAACAGCCCTTCTAACCCAACAGGTATGATCTACACTAAAGAAGAATTGCTTGCTTTAGCTGACGTACTACGTAAATACCCAGAAGTTTTAGTTGCTTCTGATGATATGTACGAACCAATCCGTTGGGACGACGAATTCTACAACATCGCAACAGTTGCACCAGACCTTTACGACCGTGTAATCGTTCTTAACGGTGTATCTAAAGCTTATGCAATGACTGGCTGGCGTATTGGCTACGCAGCGGGCCCTGCTAAACTGATCGGTGCGATGAAAAAAATCCAATCTCAATCAACTTCAAACCCAACTTCTATTTCACAAGTTGCTGCTGAAGCTGCATTGAATGGCCCTCAAGACGTTCTTGAGCCAATGATTGAAGCATTCAAACGCCGTCACGACCTAGTTGTGAAAGGCTTGAACGACATCAACGGTATTACTTGCCTTCCTGCTGACGGTGCATTCTATGCATACGCAAACATCCGTCCTTTAATTCGTGCCAAAGGTTTAAAATCTTGCACAGAATTTTCTGCATGGTTGTTGGAAGAAACTGGTGTTGCAGTAGTTCCTGGCGATGCGTTCGGTCTTGGTGGCTACATGCGTATTTCTTATGCAACTGCAGACGAAGTACTTGTAGATGCGCTTGCACGTATTAAGAAAGCTGCTGATTCAATCGAAGGCGTAGATGCTGCGATTGCTTCAATTGCTGCTGAAAAATAATCTGCTTTTATAAAGCTAGATTAAAAAAACCCGCGCATATCGCGGGTTTTTTATACTCATCAAAAGAATAAATAAATACGCTTCACTTCTACACGCTTTTGATCAATTTTTTTCGCGGTTCAAACTAAATAACAAAGCTCATCCAGCCCATTTGACTTCCTTCAAATCAACTTAAATATTAAAAAACCAAACGATAAAACCTAAAACTAACCTTCATATTCAAATCTTTGGTTTGCATTCTTTTTACGTTTTCAGCTATGTTATTCAAATAAGTTCCTTTTTAGAACCCAAAACAACCACAAAACTAACCTATCCAGAGATATACCAATGAACATTAAAGAAATGACTGGACTAGAAATTTTAAAGGCAATGATGCAAGGCCAAATTCCTCCTGCAAGTATTAGCGAAACTATTGCCTTATGAAGTATCTAAGGGCAGTATTAGCTTTAAGGCTAAAGCAGATGCACGACACTTAAATCCGCTAGGCGGCGTGCATGGTGGCTTTGCTGCTACTGTACTCGACTCTGTGACAGGTTGTGCCATTCACACGTTATTAGAGGCAGGTGTAGGTTATGGCACCATCGACTTAAATATAAAAATGTGTCGCCCAATCCCAAAGGATGTTGAACTTACAGCGATAGGAACAGTCATTAATATCAGTACAAATTTAGGGATTTCTGAAGGGAAAATTATTGATGACAATGGCAAACTTTATGCACATGCAACTGCAACCTGCATGATTATACGTCCTTAATATTTTATTTTTCTGCTCGCAATTCAATGCGAGCAGATGATGATTCAAACTTAAATTGCTGAATGTAAGGCACGAATTAATTGGCCTTCGCTTAGATCAATGCGATTACTGCCCTTTTGAAAGCAGTAATATTTTAAAGCACTATCTAACTCAACACGAAGTTCCCGTTGTTCTGAGATAGACCATACTTTAGAACAATTTGAGCCTGATAATGCATTACCTGCCAATTGGTATAAATACAAATCTTGCTTGCGTTTTAAAGGCACACGACGACCATCATCTTTATGTTCAAAACGTAAATGACATGGTACATTGATCAACCATTTTTCACTAAACCACAGTTGTAATAAATCACCCAATGCCAAGTCACGTCGACCCAAAGGCCAAACGTCAACGTATGCACCTTCGACAGGTGTTTGATATTGCTCTTGATTACTAATAATGGAAAGATAGTTTTCTTGGTAAAAAGAAAAATTTGAAAAAATCTGAGAAATAGTCAGCGTATTCATTCGCTTTCTCCTGTTTAGCCATTTTAGTGCTGGCAAGTTGGGTTTAAATCCACACTGTTTAAACATATGTTTAAACGCTCTGTTGTTGCATTCAGACTATCAATTGAATTTTTTCTTTGCAAGCCTAAGATTCATTTTTTCTAAAAAATCCTTCTTTTTGTTCAAATAAAAAACATCTATCACGCATTTCTCCTCATATTGGTATTTTTAGCTTGACCCTCTTCAAAATCTGCTTATAATCGCATTCAGATTCTCCAATAGCTCAGTCGGTAGAGCGACGGACTGTTAATCCGCAGGTCCCTGGTTCGAGCCCAGGTTGGAGAGCCAAATTCTAAAGCCCATTTATTTAAATGGGCTTTTTTAATGCCTATGATTTACATATAATCTATAAGTCATTGTCATTAAAATAAAAAAATGTTCATTCAAGTTGATGCTGAATCAAATAAAACTGCCTTAAAACACTATCTCACTGCATTCATTTTTCTTTTAATTTTTATCAGCCCATTTGCAATTTATTTGGTGAGCTGCACACCCAAAAGTGAAATTGAGCAACATTTCAAAACACCACCCAATTTATATAATAGTGAATCGAACACCCTTCTTGACAGCAAGCTACAATGGTTGGTTCCACCTCAGCAGATTCAAAATCACAATATTATTCGCGAAATATCTGAATCTGTATTGAATGAGATGACAGAAGGACAATATTGGTCAAGCACACCGATTACGCTGCAAAACCAATCTGATCAGTTATATGTTCATATCGATTTTGCAGGTCAGCAACAAACTCGAAAAGATCTTGAAATTTCGGTACTGCCGTTATGTATTGTTCACGAGAAAGAAACACCATGTATGAAAGCTGGGTTAAATGCAACTGGACAACTTTTTAACATCTCAACTCAAAAAAATACGCAATATCACACACTAGAGACCAATAAGTCATGGATGTTTTATGGCCATGAATTCCAAGAAAATTATATTATCCCACCACAAGCCACTCTCAAATTTTTAGTTAAAGCCAACACCCCTGAACACTTAACCCTTCAATGGCTTAGGCTAAGCATCAGTACTAGCCCCATTGTTGAGAAACAGCAAAATTTTATGCTCATGACGCAAAACAGTATGAAAATAAAATATGCACTTGCTCTATTACCACTCTTCATTTTAGCTTTGATGCACATTTTTCAAGGGTTTGAAAGCCTGCGTAATTTATCTATCGGCGCACTTGCAGCACTTTTATTTGCTATCAACACCATCATTTGGTATATCCACTATATGGTCATTGGTTGCCTGATTTTATGTTTTGCAAGTATCTGTTATTGTTTTGAGAGCCGATATTATCGATTGCTCTATTTAACGGGTTATTTACTGATTGCAGGCTATTCGCAGCAATATTATGGTGGTTTTAATAAACACTTTTTCACTCAAACCAGTTTAATTTTATTGATAGGTTTATCGATGTTTTATCTTGAACCTAAAGATAGCTAAATCATTTTCATAAAAAAGCTCTGCAAATCGCAGAGCTTTTTCTCTTTTTATCACCTCAGATCACATTAAAACTCAAGGTATATTTATATCGTTTTAATGCGTCTCCCTTCATTTCAAAAGGCTGTTGATAGTCAATTTTCAGTAAATACTGACCACGATCTGCTAGGTTTAAATTTAAGTTTCCATCTTGATCAGTTTTAAGCGTTTTATAAACTTTTCCTTCACGGCTGTAATCCGTTGTTTGCTGCAAAATTTCAACCTGTAAACCCGCAACCGCTTTTTTCTGATCTAGCACTTTCAGTTGCACAGGCTCATTTTGCTTAATGGCATTCGGATGGGTTTTAAATTGCACATCAAAGCCATCATGTAAATGATTCACCACATGTGTAGAGGTTGCACGGCGTGATACAAAAGTTTCAATGATTTCCTGCGTTTGAATACTTTTGATTTGCGACTTTTTAGTCAACTCGGCTGTATAAATGACATTTGCATTCGCAGTTTTTTGAGGATCACGCACACCATTGATTAACGCTTTCCACTGCTTTTGATCGTAAGCATAACGCGCTGTACTTCCCTGCTTTTCACCACGAATACGATACGTGCCATCTTGCTTATTCTCTAAACTATAACTGCTGACTGTTTGAGTTTTTGCCCAATCGGCATCCGCTAAATGTAGTTTGTCACCTGATGGTGTATGTACATGGAAATTAAAATTTTTAATTGCAATTTCAGAGACAAACGGATTGTCATAAAAACCAGAAAGTATGGCACTGTGATTATTAAATGTTTGATAGTTTAATGGCGCCACATAAGGATAATGCGCTTGAGCCTGACCAACCGTACACAAAGCCAAACAGAGTAAAGTGAATTGTAATTTCATATTGAATAAGTGAGCTTAAATTGCTTTATTCATAGAGATCGTTTCATTTTAGATTCACCCAAGACAATTGTAAATAATTCTTATTATCGTTTTTTAAGTGCATAAAAAATCCCCCATTCTGGAGGATTATTTTATCAAGCTGCTTTGACTGGCACACCGCTATGAAAGCGGAATAACTCATCTGGACTGCTAATCAGATTTTTTTCAACTGCGCGAATATGCTCAATACGCATCTGAATATCTTCTTTTGGGTTCTTCAGCTTATTGGTCGTCGCTACGTCCATGGCCAATGCTAAATAGTCCTCATAATGGCGTGATTCAGACTTTAGCAAATAGCGGTAGTACCGCCCCAACTCTTCATCCACATGTGGTGCAAGCGCATAGAAACGCTCGCATGACCGTGCTTCAACGAATGCGCCGATCACTAAGATATCAATTAACGCTTCTGGCTCATAAGTCCGCACTTCTTTGCGTAGACCACCTGCATACCGACCAGCACTGATCGCAGTCCATTCCTGACCACGTTTTGCCATCAGTTCCAGCACTTGTTCATAGTGCAGCATTTCTTCACGTACTAGCTGTGCCAGTTTGATTTGTAAATCCGAGAAAAAACTATAACGAAACATCAAATTCATTGCTGTACTTGCTGCTTTCTTTTCACAATTGGCATGATCCTGCATCAGGATATCCAAATTATTTAAAGCTTCATCTAGCCATGCTTTTGGTGTTTCACACCCCAAGAAGCCAATGACTGGCTTCATTAGGGCATCATAATCAATATTTGACATATACTTTACTTAAAAATTAACGTGCAGATTTAATCGCAGCTTTCATTTGTTTTACAGACTGTGCCAATCCAATAAACACTGCATCAGCAATAATCGAGTGACCAATATTCAATTCATGAATTTGAGCAATGCGCGCAATCGGAGTGACATTGTCAATATTTAAGCCATGACCAGCATTCACAATCAATCCTTTAGATGCCGCATATTCAGCACCTTGAATAATACGTTCCAGCTCTGCTTTCTGCGCCTCAGGTGTTTCAGCATCTGCATATGCACCTGTATGCAACTCAATCGTAGGCGCACCACAGGCAATCGCTGCATCAATTTGAGCAAAGTCAGCATCAATAAATAATGAAACTTCGCAACCAATCGCCGCAAGTGCTTGAGTCGCGTTTTTTACATCTTCAAAATGCCCAACCACATCTAGACCGCCTTCAGTCGTGACTTCTTCACGCTTTTCAGGAACAAAGCATACATGATGCGGCTGAATCTCTTTGGCAAATTCAACCATTTCATTGGTCACTGCCATTTCAAGATTCATATGGGTTTTTAATACAGAACGCATACGACGTACATCATCATCTTTAATATGGCGACGATCTTCACGTAAATGCAGCGTAATCCCTTCCGCCCCCGCTTGCTCACAAATAATTGCGGCATTCACAGGATCTGGATAAGTTGTCCCACGTGCATTTCGTAGTGTTGCCACATGGTCAATATTTACACCAAGCAAAGCTGCCATAATTCTTTCCTAATGACGTTGAGTTTGAGAATTCTGTATCCACAATTGACGACTTTTTAATGGACGATCGCCAAGCAAGGAAGTAATCATTTGTCGGTACAACTTAGACAGTAATTGTAACTGTTCAGGATTAAATTCCCCACCTTTTTCATAATCACACATACTTAAAATATGTTGACCTGACAATGTTGCGCGTGAGGCTTTAATGACAGGTTGAAAACCTTCGTTTAAATGAAATTGATAATTTTCATGAGGCTGAATTTGCTGTTGATTTGCATCAGTTGAAAAATCCAACGCAAAACCCAACTCTTCAAGCAGCACATGCTCAAATTGTCTAAGGATTTGCCGTAAGAATAGATCAGGGTTGGCCTGGACAGACATGCATTGAAGTTGTTCCAAGGTGTGTGCATATTGAGCAAATGTCTCAGGCATCTCAACCTCTAACGGACATAGCCTCAATAAGACTTCATTTAGATAAAATCCTGAAAAAAAAGCATCACCAAAAAAGAAAATCGGTTGATTTACAATTTCGAGTTTACTAAAGTTTTTAAGTTCGGACTTACCAGATGCTTGCAAGCAAATTGGTTGATACTGGGGAGGTGGCGTTTGCCTGAGAATACCATCAATTCGACCATGCTCCTGAGTAAACAAGTGCACAATATGACTTTTTTCACGATATTTACGATGGTGAATTAAATAACCATGCAGTATCTTATTACGCATGATTTGAAATATTAATCCTTGTCTTTCTTTTTCTTGTCGTCTTCATCTTCATCCCCATCTGGAATGACTGCACCCACAACTGCAGCAGTACCTTTAACCACGCCTTTTGTGGTTTTATAAGCCACTTTGACAGGAACAGTAACGATTTTATGAATACACCCTTGTAGAAACAAAACACATGCAACTACAGCTAATACTCTCATCATTACTCTTCCCTCAAAGTTTTAAATGTCCAGCAATTAAATATCGCTATAACCCAGGCTTTTCAATGCACGCTCATCATCAGACCAACCACCTTTGACTTTCACCCAAAGTGTCAGCATGATTTTTTGCTCGAACATTTTTTCCATATCCACACGTGCATCCATACCGATTTTCTTCAGTTTGGCACCTTTTTCACCAATCACAATGGCTTTTTGGCCAGAACGATCGACAAAAATCGTCGCATCAATATAGGTACACGCCGCTTTAGGACGACCCGTTTTTGGATTAACCGTTGCTTCTTCTGTTTTAAACGACTCAATTTGAACCGTTAAATCATAAGGCAGCTCTTCACCCAATTGACGCATGATTTTTTCACGGATAATTTCAGACGCAAGGAAGCGCTCTGAACGATCGGTCAATTGCTCAAGTGAATACAATGGTGGTTGGAATGGCAGATATTTCTCAATCGTACTGCGCAAATGATCTAAATTTGCACCACGCAACGCTGACACAGGAACAATTTCTGCAAAATTCATCAATTTTGCACGCTCTTGTATCAAGGGTAATGCATGGTTTTTGTTTTCTAACGTATCAATTTTATTGATCACAAGAATAACCGGCATATCAGCATTTTTTAGTTTTTCTAATACTAAATCATCATTCTGTGTCCATTTGTCTGCATCAATCACAAACAAAACTAAGTTCACATCACGAAGTGCAGAATGTGCCGCACGGTTCATCATTTTATTGATGGCACGGACTTCTTTTTTGTGCATCCCTGGCGTATCCACGAATACTGCCTGAGACTTTTCGCGTGAGTCAATACCCACAATTTTATGACGCGTCGTTTGTGGTTTACGTGACGTAATTGAAAGTTTTTGACCCAAAATATGGTTCATTAACGTTGATTTACCCACGTTTGGACGACCGACAATCGCCACAAAACCACTTTTAAAATCGGCAGGAATTTCAGTACCTTGTGCACTAAAAAACTGACTAATTAAATCGTTACTGTCGCCTTGCGACTCGTGATCAGCATCTACGTGATCGGAATGAGTAGTCATTAAGACTTTTTCTCCAAAATTTCTAAGATTTCTGCCGCTACTGCCTGTTCAGCAAAGCGACGGCTTGAACCTTCACCGTATTTAACAGGTAGCCCTTCTACCGTACATTCAACTTTAAAATGTTGGTTTGGAGCATCACCCTGAATATCTACAACCTCGTAAACCGGGAGAGGTTTTTTACGTGCTTGTAAATACTCTTGTAAACGTGATTTAGGGTCTTTCAGTTGATCGGTCGGTTCAATATGATCTAAATATGGCACATACCATTTAAGAACAATCGGTTCCAGAATTTTTAAATCCTGACAATCGACATAGATTGCTCCAATGATCGATTCAACAGTATCCGCCAGTATAGACTCGCGATGATGACCGCCAGATTTCAACTCACCTGTACTCAAGATTAATTCTTGACTGAGTTTTAAGTCATTGGCAATTTTACCTAACGCTTCCTGACGAACCAGTGTCGCACGCATACGCGTTAGACGCCCTTCATTTTCATGCGGGTAGGCATGGTATAGATAATTGGCAATTATCATACCCAATAATGAATCGCCCAGATATTCTAGGCGTTCATAATTGTATTTATGGCTCACCGATCGGTGGGTCAAGGCCAGTTGTAACAATTCAGGTTGTTTAAACTGATAACCGATACGACTTGCTAAACGAGCTTCATTTAGCTTGGACTGAGCTTTGATCAAAACTTTTCTCGAACTTCAACACAATATCAATATTCAATAAGAAAGGCTTTCTTATTTCATAATCTGTTTTCACTTGTAGACCGTCTACATTAGTGACTTGAGCAATATCTTTAAAGTTTAAATCACGCACACCATTCATATCTAAGCGTTGTGACATTTGTGACTCAAACTTACTAGGAGCAATATTTTTAGGACTGCTCTTCATCAAATCTTCAATTTCATTGTTGACGAGACGGTCGTCAACATACGGTCCCCAAACCGCAATTAATGCTTTAGCTAAAAAAGCAAAACCAATAATAGCAATTAAAATTGCAATATAAGACGTTCCCCGTTGATGTCTCATTTTATTTTCCTGATGTAAGACTAATCAATACTGCCATTACGACTAAATGAAGGCAGTTTTAAACCAGGTTCCTTATGCATCCACTTGTAAAAAGCACGTCCAGTGAGGTTTTCTTCAGGCACAAAGCCCCAAAAACGACTGTCCGCACTTTGATCACGATTATCCCCCATCGCGAAATAGTGACCTTTAGGAACCTTAACTTCCCAATATAAACCATTTTCTGTTGAATATTTACCATTTTCAACATAGTTGATAAATGGCGCTTGGCGCGCAACATTGACACCTTCAAGCTCACGCATGGTAAACGTATGCTTACCCATGGTTTCTTTATGATAAATCGATGTAGGTGTGTCGAGTTGATCTTTTTCACGGCTAAATTCCACAGGAACTTTTGCCACTTTCTGACCATTCACACTCAGTTGACCATGATCATAAATAATATGATCCCCTGGTAAACCAACCACACGTTTAATATAGCTAATGGTTGGTTGTGGTGGATAACGGAATACAATGACATCTCCACGTTCAGGCTCACCAACATCAATAATTTTTTTATTAATAATAGGTAATCGTACGCCATACTGATATTTATTCACCACAATAAAATCACCTGTCTCTAAAGTTGGAACCATAGAGTCTGATGGAATATTAAATGGCTCATATAAGAATGAACGCATTACCAAAACTATCGCTAGAATCGGCCAAAAGTCATAAGCCCATGCGATAACGACATTTTCATTCCCTTTACCTTTGGTCTGTCGTTGTTTCCAGACAAACTTATCCAACAGCCAAATTAAGAAAAAAATGACTGTGGCAGGAACAAGGATCAAATTAAAGTCAAAATCCATGAGCTCATAAACCTCTATTTATTATCTTTCTACTTTCAATACCGCAAGGAACGCTTCTTGTGGGATTTCGACGCTGCCCACTTGTTTCATACGTTTCTTACCTTCTTTTTGTTTCGCAAGAAGTTTCTTCTTACGCGACACGTCACCACCATAACATTTAGCCAAAACGTTTTTACGCATCGCTTTTACAGTTGAACGCGCAATGATTTGCGCGCCAATTGCTGCTTGAATAGCCACATCAAACATTTGACGTGGAATCAAGTCTTTCATTTTTTCAACTAAAGCAATACCACGGTGACGAGCATCTTGGCGGTGACAAATCATGGCCAAGGCATCAACCTTCTCACCATTAATTAGCACATCCACCTTAACCAAAGATGAACTCTCAAAACGGACAAAGCTATAGTCAAGCGATGCAAAGCCACGTGAACATGATTTCAACTTATCAAAGAAATCCATTACCACTTCAGCCATTGGGATTTCAAACGTAATGGCCACTTGGTTCGCCATGAACTTCATATTCTTTTGAACGCCGCGACGTTCAACACATAAAGTCATCACATTACCCAAGTATTCTTGCGGTACTAAAATGTGACATTCAGCAATTGGCTCACGTAAGTCTTCAACTGTTGAACCATCCGGCATTTTAGAAGGACTATCGATATAAATGGTTTGACCATTTTTCATCACCGCTTCATAAATTACGGTTGGTGCTGAAGAAATCAGGTCCAGATCATACTCACGTTCTAAACGTTCTTGTACAATTTCCATGTGCAGCATACCCAAGAAGCCACAACGGAAGCCAAAACCAAGTGCATCTGAACTTTCAGGTTCAAAGAACAACGCTGAGTCATTAATTTGCAGTTTGTGCAGCGCCTCACGGAACGGTTCAAATTCACTTGAATCGATTGGGAATAAACCTGCATAGACCTGTGGTTTCACTTTTTTGAAACCCGGTAAGCTTTCAACTTCTGGTGTAGTTGCCAAGGTAATCGTATCACCAACTGGAGCACCAAAAATATCTTTAATACCCGCGATCACGAAACCAACTTCACCTGCTTCGAGCATGTCAGTTTCTGTATGTTTAGGATTAAAAATACCTACTGAAGTAATGATGTGCGTTTGACCTGTTGATTTCATCAACATTTTATCGCCTTTACGCACACGACCTTCTTTAATACGAACTAAAGAAACCACGCCCAAATAGTTGTCGAACCAAGAGTCAACAATTAAGGCTTGTAATGGTGCATTACGATCGCCTTCGGGTGCAGGAATAACATTTACCAGTGTTTCAAGCACCCCTTCAATGCCTAGACCGGTTTTAGCTGAACATGTAGGTGCTTCAGTCGCTTCGATACCAATAATGTCTTCAATTTCTTGAATAACACGCTCTGGCTCTGCTTGCGGCAAATCAATTTTATTTAAAACAGGTAGGACTTCTAAACCTTGTTCAATTGCGGTATAGCAATTCGCTACAGATTGTGCTTCTACCCCTTGTGCAGCATCGACAACCAATAGTGCACCTTCACACGCAGCCAATGAACGTGAAACTTCATAAGAAAAGTCAACGTGCCCCGGTGTGTCAATGAAGTTGAGTTGGTATTCTTCACCATTAGGATGGGTGTAATACAAAGTCACTGACGCAGCTTTAATCGTAATACCACGCTCACGTTCCAATTCCATAGAATCTAGAACCTGCGCCTGCATTTCACGATCTTGCAAACCACCACAAGTTTGAATAAATCGGTCGGCAAGCGTCGACTTACCATGGTCGATATGCGCAATGATCGAGAAGTTACGAATGTTTTTTATATCAACAGATTTTTTAGCTTGCGCCATGGGCTACCTTGGAAAAATAAAAGCGCTATGCATGCAATTCTTTATGCATAGCAAAAGCCGAATAGAAATTGCCGAGGATTATAGCAGATGGATTTTTCAAAGTATCGAAAATAATGCATTGCTTTTATGCTAAGCACTTATCCTGCGTGTAGAACTTAACTAGTCTTCGCTTTAATATGAGGTTTCAATTAAAAATCAGAAATCATAAGCACTAAAATCAAGCGGATTTATGCTATCTACGATGGGTTGATAAGCTTGGGTAAATGTTGGCGACATGCGCTTTGGACGGCCTGTAGCAATTTCAATGCATGCCCACTGTGTATTGCCTGTAAATAATATCGCTTTGTCTTTAGGGCGATAAAATACATACTGCCGAAACGAATACAATGCATTGATATCATTTAGCCAAGTTCGTAAAATAATCTCCTCACCTTCGAGCGCTGCTTTACGATATTGCACATGATGCTCAACAGCGACCATGGCATGCTTCAATTCAATATATTCTTTTAAGCCTAAACCCAAAGCTTCAATATGTGCTGTCGCGACATCTTGCATCCAACTGACGTACACCACGTTATTCACATGATTTAATGTGTCGATATGTTCAGCTTGAACTGTAATTTTTAAATCAAAGATATCGCTCATAGCGTCCTGCAAATTTTAAATTGTGGCCCACAGTCTACCCATTTTTATCTAAGGGTGAATTGCAAAAACGCTAAAGTTAAAAAACCACTCGCTTGGAGTGGTTTTCATTCAGCAAATCATTATTGAATGCGCATGCCCACAATCGCACGTTGCCCCTGACGAATCAAAGAAACACGTGCAATGCTGCCATTTTTCAATTCTGAAATAACTTTCACAAAATCTTCTGCATTATTCACAGCTTTATTATTAACTTGAGTCACAACGTCACCCGGCTGAATTCGCGCTTGTGCAGCAATACCACTAGCTCGTACATCTTGAATTAATACACCACCTTTCACACTCAGTTGCTTTAATTCATCTGCAGTTAAATTACGAATTGACACCCCAATCACCGGGCCTTTTTTCACAGGTGCAATTTCAGCTTTTGCAGGCGTATCATCTGGTGCAGTGATCAAGGTTGCTGAAATGTTTTGGCGTTTATCATCACGCAGTACTTCAAGCTGAATACTTTGATTTGGACCTGTACGATTAAGATAATTCAGCAGTTCGCCTGTACGTGAAATTGGTGTGCCATTAAATTTCAAAATGACATCACCCACTTTAAAGCCAGCTTTTGCAGCAGGTGAATTTGGTGCAACTTGAGTAATCAAAGAACCTTCTGGTTTTGAAAGGTTATAAGACTCTGCAAGATTACGATCGATATCTTGTAGCATGACGCCTAAATAAGCACGTGTTACCTTGCCGTTTTTCTTTAATTGGTCTGCAACATCCATTGCAACATCAATGGGAATCGAGAACGATAACCCCATATAACCGCCTGTACCACTAAAGATACGAGAATTTACCCCGACCACTTCACCAGACTGATTAAATAATGGACCACCAGAATTACCCGGGTTCAATGCCACGTCGGTTTGAATGAATGGAACCGAGGTTTCTCCCATCATATTACGCATTTTAGCACTAACGATTCCTGCCGAAGCTGAATAGTCAAAGCCAAATGGTGAACCAATGGCCAACACTGGCTCACCTACACGTAAACGGTCAACATTGCCTGTGCGTAGCTCAGGAAAATTTGAACCTTTGACCTTTAACAAAGCCACGTCAGTCCGCTCATCACTACCCACAACTGTGGCATCAATTTCACGGCGGTCATTCAGTACGATGGTGACTTTCGAGGCATCTTCTACCACATGGTGATTTGTCAATAAATAACCATCTTTACTAATAAAGAATGCGCTTCCATAACCGGTCTTTTCTTGCGGCATTTTTTGCTGCGGAATAACCACCTGATTACCGAAAAAGCGTCGTAATATTTCTGGGACTTGTTGCTGCAAAAGCTCTTCTTGACTAAGCTTTTTAACCACATTCACGCTTACGACAGCTGGGCTGACTTGTTCAACCAAATTGGAAAAATCAACAGGACCCGCTGCCTGAGTCTGCACGCTAGCAACCGTAAACACAGCTGCATAGAGTCCCTTTTGTAAATACGATTTATTCATTGTTAGCATTCACTCAATTGTGCTTATCATTTGAAATACGTTAGTTTTTATCACAATGCAAGTCTAAGCTTCGTAATAAAATGTTTGATGATTATTTATGATAAACAATCTTAAACATTCCTTAAATATTACAGATCTATGAATATTTTTCATTATTTAGTTAATTTATAGTCATTGCGTTTATAAGAAAAAACAGTTGTGATGATCGGACATTTTTTAAAATTAGCTGATGGACATGTCTAATTTAAACACGATACATCAATTTGATGTAATTATTGTGGGAAGTGGCGGTGCAGGCCTAAGTTTAGCCCTATCGTTACCAGATCATTTTAATATTGCTGTTTTAGCTAAATCGACGCTGACGGATGCCAGTACATATTATGCCCAAGGTGGCGTGGCAGCCGTCCTCGATAAAACAGATTCCATTGAACAACATATCGATGACACCATGATTGCAGGTGCACATTTATGTGAAATGGCGGCGGTAAAACAAACCGTTGAAGGTGGTAAGCCCTCTGTCGATTTTCTACTGAATCAAGGGGTGCAATTTACTTTAGACGAACAAGAACAGCTACATCTGACCCGAGAAGGTGGCCACTCTCAGCGCCGTATAATTCATGCAGCGGATGCAACTGGACGTGCAATTTCCACAACATTGGTAGAACGCGCCCAAGAAAAATCAAATATTCAGATCTTTGAAAACTATATCGCGATAGATCTAATTACCGCACAAAAGTTAAATCCTGAAGCTGAAAGCCGTGCTCTAGGCCTTTATGCATTAGATGAAAAAACCGAAAAAGTACATACCTTTTTAGCACCATTTACTGCCCTTGCCTGTGGCGGTGCAATGAAAGCTTATTTATATACATCGAATCCCGACATTGCGACGGGTGATGGTATTGCCATGGCTTATCGTGCAGGCTGTCGTGTTGCCAATATGGAATTCAACCAATTCCATCCAACCTGTTTGTACCATCCTCAAGCTCGCTCCTTTTTAATTACCGAAGCGATGCGTGGCGAAGGTGCCTATTTACGTCTTCCTGACGGTGAACGCTTTATGCTGCGCTTTGATGAGCGTGCAGAATTAGCACCACGCGATATTGTAGCGCGCGCTATTGATTATGAAATCAAACGTCTGGGCATACGTCATGTTTGGCTTGATATCACCCATAAACCTGCAGAATTTGTCAAAGAACATTTTCCTACATTGTATGCACGCTTAATGGAACTTGGCATTGATATCACCAAAGAAATGATTCCTGTGGTTCCTGCTGCTCACTACACCTGTGGCGGCGTTGTGGTCGATGAAAATAGTCAGACCGATATTCCAGGCCTATATGCCATTGGGGAAACCTCTTATACTGGTCTACATGGTGCAAACCGTATGGCGAGTAACTCCTTACTGGAATGTTTCGTTTATGGCATGAGTGCATCAGCACATATCACAGCACAGCATCAGGGATCCTATCAGGCGCCTCATGTCCCAGAATGGGATGACTCGCAAGTGACCAACCCTGACGAAGACGTGGTGATTTTGCAGAATTGGGACGAGCTTCGCCAAACCATGTGGAACTACGTGGGTATTGTCAGAACAACCAAGCGGCTTCAACGTGCGCTCCATCGTATTGAAATGCTCAATCGTGAAATCACGGAGTATTACCAAGACTATCAAGTCAGTAAAAACCTGATTGAATTACGTAATTTAGTGCTGGTTTCAGAAATGATTGTGCGCTGCGCAATGGAACGTAAAGAATCACGTGGATTGCATTTCACTTTGGACTATCCTGAGCAAGCAGCAGAATTACGAAAAACAGTCCTGACTCCACCCAATTTCCAAGTGGAATGTCCATTGGTGAATACAGAACTGGTTTCTTAAACATCTAAAATGCCTTAAAACCATAAAAAGCCGAATGTACATTCGGCTTTTTATTTGAATCAGCAAATGCAATTGAGCCTTTATAATCGCTTCGGTGGAATAGAATAGCTTCCTGTTATATGTGCAACAGGCTCATCCACACCTGCTGAATACACCAACACCTCACCATAAATTATACTTTTGCCCACTTTCAGCAATCGACACTCGCCTATTAAGTCTTTATTGGCTTCTGGTTTTCTTAAAAAATTAATATTCATATTGGTCGTGACCGCCAGTCCTACAATCCCGATCTCCCCCAATATAGCCACATATAGCGCAAAGTCCGCCAAAGTCATCATAGTCGGGCCTGAAACAGTATTGCCAGGCCGCAAATCTTTTTCAGTCACATGCCAAATTAAAGTGGCAGCCTTTTCACCAACTTCAACGATAGTGCAATGCTTTAAGCTTGGCGCAAATTCAGTCTTAAGGAAATTGATAATCTCCTGTTTTGTAGCATGCATAAAAAATCATCCATAACTTTTGCTATGGATGATTTTTAAATCAATTGCCTAACAAATACTATGGCATTTTAGATCTGCTGTAGATGCGATAATGCCTGTTGGAAAACATGCTCAGGTGTTTGGGTTGCGTCAAGGCGTTTCATTCGTTCAGGGTGCGTTTGATGAATCTCAGCAAAACCTGATCTTACTTTCTCAAAGAAAGTTGCTTTCTCTTGTTCAAAACGGTCTAAAGCACCACGCTCTCTTGCTCTTAACATTCCTGTTTCAATCGGTGCATCAAGCCAAAAAGTAATATCCGGTATACGCGCAACAAAACTTGCATTTAAGACATTGAGCTTGTCACGATCTAAACCACGTCCTGCACATTGATAAGCAAAACTCGAATCGGCAAAACGATCACATAAAACGATTTTACCTTCTGCCAATGCAGGTAAAATCACGCGCGCCAAATGCTGTGCGCGTGCAGCATACATAAGTAACAACTCTGTATCATCATTCATTGCTTCATCATGATTGACGGCCAAAAGTAATGCACGAATTTGTTCAGCCATAGGTGTACCACCCGGCTCACGTGTAAGTACGACATTTTTACCCAAATTTTGGAAATGCTCATGTAATTTACGAATGAGTGTAGTTTTACCCACACCTTCCGTGCCTTCAAAGCTAATAAACATGCTCACTCCTTAGTTTTTCGCACGAATTACAGATAAATATTCTTGTACCGCGCGGTTATGGTCTTGCAAATTACTGCTAAATTTATGGCCGCCATTTCCTGTTGCAACAAAATATATATTGTTAGATGAATCAGGATGCATCGCGGCTTCAATTGCTTTTTGACTCGGCAAAGCAATCGGTGTTGGTGGTAAACCATTAATCGTGTAAGTGTTATAGGCTGTTGGTGTACGTAAGTCCTGACGCGTAATATTACCGTTGTACTTATCGCCCATACCGTAAATCACAGTTGGATCTGTTTGCAAACGCATCCCTTGTTTGAGACGACGCACAAATACACCAGACACTTGTTCAAGCTCACTATCAATACTGGTTTCTTTTTCAATAATCGACGCCATAATCAGGGCTTCATATTTATCTTTATACGGTAAATTTTGAGCTCGATTAGTCCAAGCCTGATCTAAGGCTTTGATTTGTCGGTTATACAAATCCTTCAAAATTTTTCGATCAGATTCGCCTTTTGCAAAGAAATACGTATTTGGTGCAAATAATCCTTCTGGGTGTGAATACGGAATACCGAGTTCTTTTAAGATTTGTGCATACGGTAAATGACTGATGTCATGCGTCACCAAAGGATCATTTTTTAACGCGTCTATCAGTTGCTTAAATGTCGTCCCTTCGATCACTAAAATTCGATTCATTTGCGCATTTTCAGAGTTAGAAATCAGTTTCATGACTTCACGTACGCTCATGCCTTCATGGATTTCATACACACCAGCTTTCAGGGTGTCATTGATCATGAACTTTTGGTACAACTTTAAAATAATAGGAAAATGAACTTGTTTCTCTTTGGAAAGTCGGTCAATAAAACCTGAATAGGTATCCCCTGCACCAATCGCCAACATTTGCTTTTTGCCTTCCACAGGATAGGCTTTAAATAAACTCGACCACAGTAAAATCGCCACAAGTACAACGATACCAAGTAGCACAACCAAACATGCTTTAAATGGAAAACCTGCTTTGGCAGATTTTTTCTTATTTGTTTTTTTAGACGCGGTGGACATATTAACGAATCTGACTTAATTGAAGTGTTCGGAAAAGTTCAATACAAGCTTGAACATCTAACTCAACTCCATTCAGAGTTGATGCAATTTTCATGGGACTTAAAGCATTGCAGAAAAAAACACTCTGAAAATGCGTAATTTCATCCATATTGACGTGACGTTGAGTACATGCAATCTGATGCTGCTGCATCCGTTTTAAAATTTCTGCACGCATGACACCATGCACGCCATTATAACGAAGTTCGGGCGTAATCCATCCTTCATTTGTACGAATAAAACAATTACTGCTCACACCTTCGACAACTGTACCTTGCACATCCGTCACCAAAGCTTCCCCCCATGGGGTTTGATCCAACTCTGCTTTGAGCATGACTTGTTCTAATCGATTTAAGGACTTCAAGCCCACCAAACTTGGCATGGTTAACCCAATGGCTTGATGTAATACACCACTTTCGACATTTTCGTACTCAAAATCTGCAACAGCTTTGGGGTAATAAAACACCCAAACATCTGCTGGATGCTCAGGTAAACTATAGCCACGCTGACCGATACCACGACTCAACACGATTTTCAAAGTGCCATTGACGACATCTTGTTTACGTAACAATTTTAGAGTGTCTTCAATGAGGCTTAAATCTGCATTTAGCTTTAATCGCTCATTACTCAGTTTTAATCGTGCAATATGCAAAGCTAAAAGTTCTATTTGTCCTTGGCGAATACGTGCCGTGCTAAAACAGCCATCGCCATAGTGAAAGGCTCGATCAAGTAAATCAACTTGTTCTATTTGCTGCGCATTTTTAAAACACTGCATACATCGTCATCCCAATTACATCACTTTATTTTAAAAAATAATCGTTCAGCATATATTTCTTTTTTGTTCATATTAAATTCTTTTTTAATTATTTTTTCTGCATAAAAACTACAGATATTCTTGCCTCATCCAACAAAACATGTATAAAAATTGAGGACAACATGAATCTATCTAAATTAAAACTTGGGGTTTTGGCTGCATTCATTTCTGCCACAGCATTCAGTGCATCTGCCAAAGATTTCTTAAATGTGTCATATGATCCAACCCGTGAATTGTATGACAACTTCAATAAAGACTTTAGCGTTTACTGGAAAAAAACCACAGGCCAAGACATTAACTTTAAACAATCTCATGGTGGCTCAGGCAAACAGGCTCGTGCTGTTATTGATGGTCTAGATGCTGATGTCGTCACTTTGGCCTTGGCTGCAGATATTGATGAAATTGCTGCACGTGGTTTAGTTGCAAAAGACTGGCAAAAGAAATTTCCGCAAAACTCAACGCCCTATACATCGACCATTGTGTTCCTAGTGCATAAAGGTAACCCGAAAGGCATTAAGGACTGGGGCGATTTAATTAAACCGGGTGTCGACATTATTACCCCGAACCCAAAAACATCCGGTGGTGCGCGTTGGAACTATTTAGCTGCGTGGGCTTGGGCCAAACACCAAGCAGGTGGTAATGATACAAAAGCCCAAGAATTTGTCCGCCAAATCTATAAGCAAACCAAAGTCCTCGACTCAGGTGCTCGTGGTGCAACAACTACATTCGCTGAACGTGGTATTGGTGACGTGTTATTGGCTTGGGAAAATGAAGCACATCTGGCAGTTCGTGAACAGCCGGGTAAGTTTGAGATTGTGACCCCTTCACTTTCTATCTTGGCCGAGCCACCTGTTGCGATTGTAGAAAAAAATGCCAAGAAGGATGGCAATGAAAATTTAGCCAAAGCATATTTAAATTATCTGTACTCACCTGCAGGTCAAACCATTGCAGCACAGAACTATTATCGCCCACGTAATGCTGCGGTACTGGCAAAATATAAAAATGTTTTTAAACCTTTAAAATTAGTGACTATTGATAAAGAGTTTGGTGGTTGGAGCAAAGTACAGAAAAAACATTTTGAAAATGGTGGCGTCTTTGATCAAATCGTGAAGACCAATAATTCCAAATAATGCTTTAAATACAGAAAAGCATCTTCCTTTCGCATAAGGTCGATGCTTTTTTTTCGTAGACACACTTGTTATCTTTTTTATTCATATAAAATTCGTTTTTAATTATTTTTTATGCATAAAGATTGGCGCTATTCTTCCCCCATGTTACAGATAAAGTAAAAATTATTGAGGTTCACATGAGTATTTCCGCAAAATTAAAATTGGGTGTTCTTGCTGCCGTCATCTCGACGATTTCTTTTGGTGCAGCTGCAAAAGACTTTTTAAACGTATCTTACGACCCAACGCGTGAACTCTATGAAAGTGTGAATAAAGACTTCAGTAAATATTGGGAAAGCCGTACAGGTCAAAAAATTAATTTTAAACAATCTCACGGTGGTTCGGGCAAACAAGCACGTGCAGTCATTGATGGCTTAGATGCCGACGTGGTGACTTTAGCACTGGCAGCGGATATTGATGTGATTGCAGAAAAAGCCAAACTTTTACCTGCAGATTGGCAAAAGAAACTTCCACAAAACTCAACGCCATATACCTCAACCATTGTGTTCTTAGTCCGTAAAGGCAACCCTAAAGCGATTAAAGATTGGGGCGATCTGGTTAAACCAGGTGTAGGTATTATTACCCCAAACCCGAAAACCTCAGGCGGTGCGCGTTGGAACTATTTAGCAGCATGGGCTTGGGCAAAACATCAAGCGGGTGGTAATGATACAACGGCTCAAGAATTTGTCCGTAAGATTTATAAAAACACCAAAGTACTCGATTCAGGCGCACGTGGTTCGACTACGACCTTTGCTGAACGTGGCATTGGTGATGTATTACTGGCTTGGGAAAATGAAGCACATTTAGCGATTCGTGAACAACCGGGTAAATTTGAAATTGTGACCCCTTCACTTTCAATTTTAGCTGAGCCACCTGTTGCTGTTTTAGAAAAAAATGCAGAGAAAAAAGGCAATCTTTATTTAGCCAAAGGTTATTTAAACTTCCTTTATTCACCACGTGGTCAGCAAATCGCAGCTCAGAACTTTTACCGTCCACGTAACGCTACAACGCTTGCACAATACGCATCAGTCTTTAAGCCACTTAAACTCGTAACCATTGATAAAGAATTTGGTGGTTGGGATAAAGTCCAAAAAGCACACTTTGAAAATGGCGGCGTGTTTGACCAAATCGTCAAAGCCAACAATGGAAAATAAGACCATTCATTGACTGAATCAGGAGAACTTGACATGACACATACAGTAATTGTCCCGGGTGTAGGCGGTAGTGAACACGCACATTGGCAATCTTGGTTACAACGTCAGCTCATGTCTAGCTCTCGTGTTCAGCAAAAAGACTGGAATCATCCTGTACTAAAAGACTGGATTAAACAATTCGTTCAAACCGTACGACCTTTACAGGGTGAAATTCAAATTGTGGCGCATAGCTTTGGTTGTTTAACCACGGTGGCAGCATTGGCCTTGTATCCAGAACTGAATAAAAAAATCAAAAATTTAGTTTTGGTTGCGCCAGCCAATCCAGCTCGCTTTGGAGAAAACGGCTTTGCACGCGACAGTACAACGGATTACAAAGCATTTTTTCATCAGCTAAGTATTCGTGTGCCAACAACGATGTTGATTAGTGAAAATGATCCTTGGCTTAGCTTTGAAGATGCAAAACAACTTGCAGATGCTTGGAAGCTCTACCCTGTAAATATGGGCGCTGTGGGTCACATTAATGTTGCATCAGGTTTTGGACCATTTCCTGAAATTTTCAATTACTTAATTTCAGAAAACCACATGAAACATATCAGCTTTACTGATGAAAACAAGTATTTATTTCAATTTGCTTTTTAACTACTGAGCATTAAGCTTGTCGCAAAATCATTTATTCAATTTTGCTGACCTTTTAAGTCAGCTTTTCTCATTTTGAGGAGTCATCATGTCGCAGCGATCCCGAGTGCTGCCAGGATTTGGTCTTTCTCTAGGCTTTACCCTAGCGTATTTATCCTTAATTGTGCTCATTCCCCTTTCAGCCGTATTTATTAAATCTTTAGGTATCGGTTGGGACGGACTATGGGAGATTTTAAGCTCAGAACGGATTTTAAAATCATTACAATTGAGTTTTAGTGCCGCCATTATTGCTGCGTTAGTCAATGTGGTTTTTGGTTTGCTCTTAGCATGGTGTTTAGTTCGTTATACCTTCCCGGGTAAACGTATTGTCGATGCTTTGGTTGATTTACCATTTGCATTGCCAACTGCCGTTGCGGGTATTGCATTAACTTCGTTATATGCACCGACTGGTTGGATCGGTCAGTACCTTGAACCCATTGGCATTAAAGTCGCATATACCCCAATCGGGATTACCTTGGCTCTCATCTTTATTGGTATTCCTTTTGTGGTTCGTACTGTACAGCCTGTACTGAGCGACCTAGAAACTGAACTTGAAGAAGCAGCTTCTGCACTGGGTGCAAATCGCTTTCAGATCGTGACCAAAGTGATCTTACCTATTCTATTTCCTGCACTGTTAACAGGTTTTGCTTTGGCCTTTGCACGCGGTGTGGGTGAATATGGATCGGTGATTTTTATCGCAGGTAACCAACCCTTCAAAACTGAAATTGCGCCATTGATGATCATCTCTCGTCTTGAGGAATATGATTATGCAGGCGCGACCACGATTGCAGTCGTGATGCTGGTGATTTCTTTTGCCATTTTATTCTTAATTAACTTGGTTCAAGCATGGGCAAGTCGCCGTACAGGGAGAACTGCACGATGAATACGAACAGTAATGCGCTTGCGGAAAAATTACAGTCGCGTGATGCAACGCGTGAACCGACATGGGTTCGTTATACCCTGATCATCATTGCTTTAATTTTCTTCTTAAGCTGCCTGATTCTGCCATTGGTTTTGGTTTTCGTTGAAGCCTTTAAACAAGGTGTTGGCGTTTACTTCCAAGCACTGGTACATCCAGATACATTATCAGCAGTAAAACTTACGCTACTGACAGCTGTGATTGCCGTACCGCTAAACGTGGTCTTTGGTGTAGCTGCGGCATGGTGTGTTGCCAAGTTTAATTTCCGTGGTAAATCTATTTTAACCACGATTATTGATATGCCATTTTCAGTCTCTCCAGTCATTGCGGGCTTAATGTTGGTATTGATTTTTGGTACTCAAGGTTGGTTAGGCGGCTGGCTAATGGATAACGACATCAAAATTTTATATGCCGTTCCAGCCATTGTTCTTGCCACTGTGTTTATTACCGTTCCTTTTGTGGCACGTGAGTTGATTCCATTAATGGAAGCTCAAGGGACTGAGGAAGAAGAAGCGGCAATCGTCTTGGGTGCTTCAGGTTGGCAGACATTCTGGAAAGTGACACTTCCAAATATCAAATGGGGCTTAATCTACGGCGTGATTCTATGTAATGCACGTGCAATGGGTGAGTTTGGTGCTGTTTCTGTGGTTTCAGGTCACATTCGTGGCGAAACCAACACCTTACCGCTACACGTAGAAATCCTTTATAACGAATATACCTTTAGTGCTGCTTTTGCTGTGTCTTCACTATTAGCGCTCTTGGCGATTGTCACCCTGATTTTAAAAACATGGGTTGAACTACGTCAGGAACGACAAGACAAGCGTAAAGAAGATTCACAAGTTTCTTAAGGAATGACCTCATGAGTATTCAAGTAAAAAATATTGAAAAACACTTTGGTGCATTCCATGCACTTAAAAATATCTCTTTAGATTTCCCTGATGGTCAGCTCGTTGCGCTGCTTGGTCCATCAGGCTGTGGTAAAACTACCCTGCTACGTATCATTGCAGGTCTTGAATCTGCCGATGGCGGCCAAGTGATTTTAGAAGGTGAAGATGCCACTAAAGTTCATGTCCGTGAACGTGAAGTTGGTTTTGTATTCCAGCATTATGCACTGTTCCGCCACATGACCGTATTTGACAACATTGCTTTTGGTTTACGCGTACGCCCACGTGCAACACGTCCATCAGAAGCGGAAATCAAAAAACGGGTTACTCGTTTGCTTGATCTTGTTCAGCTTGGTTTCTTGGCTGACCGTTACCCTGCACAACTTTCAGGTGGTCAACGCCAACGTATTGCCCTAGCACGTGCTTTAGCGGTTGAACCGCGTGTGTTATTACTGGATGAACCTTTCGGTGCATTGGATGCCAAAGTTCGTAAGGAATTACGCCGCTGGTTACGCACCCTGCATGACGAACTCCACATCACCTCTATTTTCGTGACCCATGACCAAGAAGAAGCACTTGAAGTGGCCGATCAAATCATTGTGATGAACAAAGGTAACGTAGAACAGATTGGCTCGCCACGTGAAGTTTATGAAAAACCTGCAACACCGTTTGTATTTGACTTTTTAGGTCAAGCCAACCGTTTTGAAGGTCAAAATAGCAATGGCCTCATTCAAATTGGTGAAGACCGAATTTTGTTGCCACAAAACGCCAATGCGCCGCAAGGAAATGTCATTGCCTTCGCACGTCCGGATGAACTGCGTATTCATGCACAGCCGCAAGAAAATGCCATTCAAGCGACTTTTGTACGTGAGCTTTGGATTGCAGGTAAAGTCATTGCTGAACTGCATGACCGCCAAGGCAATCTGATCGAAATTTCATTAACGGCTGATGAAGCGAAAGCGCATCAATTCCGCCCAAATCAAACGGTATGGTTAAGTGCAACTAACTTGCATTTATTTGAAAACCAAGTTGCATAAAACAAAAAGTTGGGGCCGTCACAAGCCCCACTTGCTTTTAAGGTAAAATAAAATTATGAATTTCCAACAATTAAGAATTATTCGAGAAACAGTACGTCAGAATTTTAATTTAACAGAAGCATCTGCTGCACTTTACACCTCGCAGTCTGGCGTGAGTAAACACATCAAAGATCTAGAAGATGAACTTGGTGTACAGCTATTTATTCGTAAAGGTAAACGTCTACTCGGTTTAACCGAACCAGGCCAGTCTTTATTGGGAATCGTTGAACGCATGCTCGTGGATGCAGACAATATTAAACGTCTAGCAGATGACTTTAACAAAGTGGATGAAGGGACATTGACTATTGCGACCACACATACGCAAGCGCGTTATGTCTTGCCGCCGATTGTGAACCAATTTAAAAAAGAATTTCCAAAAGTTCATCTAATTTTGCAACAAGCAAGCCCTGTTGAAATTACAGAAATGCTCCTTCAAGGTGAAGCGGATATTGGGATCGCAACCGAATCGTTAACCACCGAAGATAACCTTGCAAGTGTGCCTTACTATAACTGGCAACACAGTATCATCACACCACAAGAGCACCCACTCACCCAAAAATCAAATATCACCATTGAAGATTTGTCGAACTATCCAATTATTACTTACCACGGTGGTTTTACGGGTCGTTCTAAAATTGATAAAGCTTTTGAAGATTCAGGCTTTAATGTAGATATCGTGATGTCCGCACTTGATGCAGACGTTATTAAAACCTATGTTGAACTGAATATGGGGGTTGGTATTGTCAACGATGTAGCATACGACCCAGAACGTGACTACCGTTTAAAACAGATTCCTACCGATATTTTTGGCGTTAATACCACTTGGATTGCTGTTCGCAAAGGACATTTGCTACGCGGTTATGGCTACGAGTTTATTTCTTTATGCTCACCAGATGCCGACATCAAAGCGTTGAAAAAAGTGGCTTACCCAGAAGACTGATATCCCAACTGACAAATTAAAGAGGACACTTGCTGTCCTCTTCTTTATTGGTAAATTTATATTTTATCTAAGTTTTCTTGGCTTTATTTTTAATTTCTGCTTAAAATACGTTCAACACAATAAAAATTAAAACTTCATTACTTCCGACCCATAAGCCAGGACTATATGAAAAATCAATTCGTCGCAGTGGCAGTCGGGATCGCCTGCCCCATACAGATCATGTATGCAGCAGGAATAGAAAACTCAGATCAATCGATCTCTGCATTTCTTGAACACGGAAATTATACTGAAGCGAGTTTTGCTTATATTGATGCTCATATTGAGGGGAAAGTACAAAACCAAGGTTTAATCAGTGAGTTGGGCATCACTGATTTTTCTACAGGGAATCTCGCCCATCAACAATTTTCTGGGAAATTTGCACTTAAAATTCAACCACATGAAAATATTTCTGCGGGAGTAATTTATGAGCAACCTTTTCATACTGATATCAATTATCAATATAGTCCTCGCTTACCAGATAGCTCAAATATCGATATTGAAAGCGCCGATATTAACTTTAGAACGCATAACCTAACTGGACTGGTAGGCTATCAACCCAATAATAATTGGAATATTTATAGCGGTTTAAGCCTACAAACATTTAAAGGTGATTTAAAAATTTCTGGGCAACAATATGCTGCTCTCAATGGCTATCATGTTTATTTAAAACAAGATGAAGCGATCGGCTGGCTGCTCGGTTTCAGTTATCAAATTCCTGAATACGCACTTAAAACCAGCCTAACCTATCGTTCAAAAATCAAACATGACAATAAAACATCTGAATCGACTTTGTATTCAAATGGTCCTTTTCAGTTAGTCCCTGACATCCATACATCCATTCAAACGCCACAAAGCGTCAATTTTGAATTTCAAACAGCCATTAGCCCACACAATGTTGTTTATGGCACAGTTCGGTGGATTAATTGGAAAGATTTCAACATTCAGCCACCGCAGTTTAATGCCGTGCTTCAGTACGCAGCACTCGATCCACAATACCATGATTTAGCTGATATCCAATTGGTGGAATATCAGAAAGATCAATGGTCAGGAAAGTTAGGGATTGCACATCAATTGAATCCGAGTTGGCTCGCTGCTGCAGAGTTTATTTGGGACAACGGGACAGGAAATGCGGCGTCTACCTTAAACCCAAGTGATGGCTATCGAGGTTTAGGTTTAGGTATGATGTATAAATTTAACCCGAACAATTTTCTAGCGACTGGCCTGTATTATATGAAACTCTCAAAACCATCGAATACTGAAACATCTCATATTTCAGGTCTTGCAAGTGTCTCAGACAATGATGCCATGATCTATGGTCTGAAATTTGGTCACAGATTTTAAACGCTTTCTAAAAACAAAAAAAACGAGCCGAAGCTCGTTTTTTTTATTTCAGTAAGAACTTACCAATGGTAGCTCACACCTACTTTAGCTACTGGCATCCATTCATATTTGTCATCGTTTGCAATTTTACGTGCCTCATTATCTACAGATTCGCTGATTGAAGGTGAGCCTGTTACAGAGTTTTGAAGATTACCGTACTCTTGAAGTTTCACAGTAGGGTTGCCAGTGTAATAAGCACCTACTTCACCAAATACACCAAAGTTTTTATTTAATTTTGGTGCAAAACCTAAACCTACATAAGGCGCAATGTCATTATCATAAGATAAGTTACCTTTCACACCACCAATGCCAGTGTAGCTGGTACCATCAACTTTAATCGTACCTTCGGCATTTTTATTATGTTTATTTAGACCGTATTCATTATCGATATAACCTACACCTGCAGCAACATATAAGCCTTGTGCCCAAGGACTCGTACTTGCGCCCCATGGACGAATTTCTGCATTTAAGTAGCCAACGCTGTTATCCATATCCATGTCATATTTAGTGCCATTGATTGACAAATCATCAGACCATGAAATATCACCACCGTTATAACCTAATGCAAGGCCGACGTATGGGTTCGCAGTCCAAAGTAACGCACCACCATAACCAGTCGTACCCACTTCTAGACGAGCGCCAGTTGGGATAAGTTGGTTTTGATCAAATGCATAGCCATCATGAACTACAGAGGTATCTGCCATTGCAGTACCTGCAGCAGTAAGTAGAGCAGCTACTGTTAATAAACGTAATGATTTCATGTGTTTCTCCTCAAAATAAACTCTTATTCAGATTTTACAGACTTGTTATATGGCACATGTTAAAAGGAAACACAGCTCAACATTTATGCAAATTTACTGATTTTTTGTTAACTTTTGATACATTTAGATTTTAATATTGATTAATAAAGAGTTTTTGTTTCATTTTTTTAAATATAATAATGATGTTAAGGAACAATTCTGTATATTTTGCGTATTTTTTATACAAACCTTATGAAAATGCTAAATTCATCACTCTTAATTTCTTGGATTTAGTGCTTGCTTAATAATTAATTCCGATCCTAGGCCGATTTACCATCTATTTTTGACTCGATTTAGTGTAAAATCTTGGAAAATTTTTTTCTGGATGGAAGAACATGTCTCAGCTTTCAACAATCATTGAACAAGCGTTTGAAGACCGTGCTAATTTCACTGCAGCTGACTGTCCTGCTGAAGTACGTGCAGCAGTAGAAGAAGTGATCGCTGGCCTAGATAACGGTACATTACGTGTTGCTGAAAAAATTGATGGTGAATGGATTGTTCATCAATGGGTGAAAAAAGCCGTTTTGCTTTCATTCAAATTGAACGACAACAAACCAATGGAAGCTTGTGACTTACGCTTCTATGACAAAGTTGATACTAAGTTCTCTGACTGGACTGAAGAACAATTTAAAGCTGCTGGTGTACGTGTAGTACCACCTGCTGTAGCACGTAAAGGTTCTTTCCAAGCAAAAAATGTTGTATTGATGCCTTCATATGTCAATATTGGTGCATATGTTGACGAAGGTACAATGGTTGATACATGGGCAACTGTTGGTTCATGTGCTCAAATTGGTAAAAATGTTCACTTATCTGGTGGCGTTGGTATTGGTGGCGTTCTTGAACCACTTCAAGCGAATCCAACAATCATTGAAGACAACTGCTTTATCGGCGCGCGTTCTGAAATCGTTGAAGGTGTGATCGTAGAAGAAGGTTCTGTGATTTCAATGGGTGTATTCATTGGTCAATCAACTAAGATTTATGACCGTGAAACTGGCGAAATCCATTACGGCCGTGTTCCTGCGGGTTCTGTTGTAGTTTCTGGTAGCTTGCCGTCTAAATGCGGTAAATACAGCCTCTACGCTGCAGTAATCGTGAAAAAAGTTGATGCGAAAACTCGTGCGAAAACAAGCTTGAACGAATTATTACGCGAAGACTAAGTCTTTATTTCAGCGGAGCATTCGTGTTCCGTGGAGCCTCTATCGCTCCTCGTCTCTACGGTTAGCAATGATCGTAGAGATTTTTTGTTTTTTTATATCTGGTTAATTTTGTTATGAGTACCCTTCGATCTTCCGCTATTCCTGTTTCTGATCCGTCTGCGGGTTTACGTATTACGGAGATTTTTTATTCATTGCAAGGTGAAGCCAATACCGCAGGTTTGCCTACGGTCTTTATCCGTTTAACGGGCTGTCCGTTACGTTGCACTTATTGTGATACAACCTATTCGTTTGAAGGCGGTGAACGCCAATCATTAGAAGAAATTATTCAAACTACTTTAGATTTTAAAACCCCTTATATTTGCGTGACAGGTGGTGAGCCGCTTGCTCAACCGAACGCCCTTCCCCTCATGACTCGTCTGGCCGATTTAGGCTGCGAAGTCTCTTTAGAAACCAGCGGTGCTTTAGATGTGTCTAAAGTTGACCCACGTGTTTCAAAGGTTATGGATTTAAAAACCCCGACATCGGGTGAAGTTGCACGAAATTTGCTTAGCAACTTCGACCATTTAACGCCACATGATCAAATCAAATTTGTGATTTGTAATCGTGAAGACTATGAATGGTCAAAACAGCAAGTTGAGCGCTATAAGCTAAACGAAAAAGTCAACACCATTTGGTTCTCTCCGGCCTTTGCCGTTGAAAAAGGCGCTGTTCGTTTACCTCAGCTTGCACGTGATTTAGCACAATGGATTTTAGAAGACCATCTCCCTGTTCGCTTCCAATTGCAATTACATAAATTGCTTTGGAACGATGAAACTGGTCGTTAAGTTTTAAAGAATTATTTGGAGTAATGCATATGCGCCCTCGTGCCATAGTTTTATTGTCTGGCGGCTTAGACTCAACCACTTGTTTAGCTTGGGCTCAAGCGCGTTATGAATGTATCGCCTTGAGTTTTATGTATGGTCAACGTTCTACGACAGAACTAGATGCTGCTCGTGAGTTAACTAAGCAGGCTGGTGTAGAACATCGTGTCATTAATATCGATTTAGGTAACTTAGGTGGCTCTGCGTTAACTGACCATAGCATTGAAGTTCCTGATCATGAACAAGCCGGTATTCCTGTAACTTATGTACCAGCGCGTAACACGATTTTCTTGTCATATGCTTTAGCTGCGGCGGAAGTTTTTGGTGCAGAAGCGATTGTCATTGGTATTAATGCAGTTGATTACTCAGGCTATCCAGACTGTCGTCCAGAGTTTATCGAAGCATTTGCCAACATGGCTCGCCTTGCAACAAAGGTTGGCGTTGAAGGAAAACCACTTAAATTTGAAACACCTCTGTTACATTTATCCAAAGCAAATATCATTCGCTTAGGTATAGAACATGGCGTAGACTACAGTCAAACGGTGTCTTGCTATCAAGCAGATGACCAAGGTCGTGCTTGCGGTAAATGCGATAGCTGCCGTCTTCGTAAACAAGGTTTCGTTGACGCAGGTGTTGAAGATCCGACACGTTACATACCGAAATAACAAGGTAGGGTTTATGAAAAATTTAAAATCAAACATTATTCTTTCTGCTGCTTTCTCTGCAGCTGCATTGTTTGCTTCAGTTGCACACGCTGACAACGACAAGCTTCAACAAGCATATAAGAGCACTAACGTAAAATCTTCGTTAATTAATGTTTGTAAAGAAGAAACTGGCAAAGGTAAAAAACTAACTGCCGCTGAAGTTAGCAAATACTGTACTTGTGCTGTTGAAGCAGATGGTCGTTTAACCAATGCTCAAAAATGGGAAATCCAAAGCACAATCAACCAGAAGAAAAGCCCTGCAACACTCGCTTTTGTTCAAAAACAAAATAAAGACCTTCAAGCATGTTTCGGTCCTCAGTTAACAGGTAAATTAAAAAATTTAACTGAAGAAGCAATGAAATCTGCTCAAGCGAAAAAATAATTTTCGTTTTAAAAAAGCCTGCAAATGCAGGCTTTTTTATTGCTTTAAGTTCAAAGTAAATTCTGTATGATGGTCATATTTCACATACTTTGTTTAAGCCCCTTTAGGGATAAGACACGAAAAAGGAAATCTTCATGACTGAAATTAGCTTACCAAATCAAACCTTTCCAACTACCTCAGGTGAAGTCAACCTTGCAGAACTAAACAATGATTGGCTGATCGTTTACTTCTACCCTAAAGATTCAACACCGGGATGTACGACGCAAGCCATTGGGTTTTCATGCTTAAAAGATCAGTTTGATGCGCTTAATACACCAATCTACGGCATTTCTCGTGACTCGGTTAAAGCCCATCAAAACTTCACTGAAAAGCAAAATCTAAGCATTGATTTAATCAGTGATAAAGAAGAAGTGCTATGTCAGCATTTTGACGTGATTAAAGAAAAAAATATGTATGGCAAAAAGGTTATGGGCATCGAACGTTCAACCTTTATTTTCCATCATGGCAAGCTGGTAAAAGAATATCGCAAGGTCAAAGCTGCAGGCCATGCAGAACAAGTCTTAGAAGATTTAAAAGCACTACAAGCAGCATAACAGTAATGATTTGAGCCCGCTCCTTTAGGAATGGGCTCAAACTTAATAAGAAGCTTCTAACTAGAGCAATAATGAGGCTGCAATTCCCCACATCACAACGCCAATAATAAAGTCTAAAACTTTCCATGCCTTTGCACTTTGGAAGAGTGGTAATAAACAGCGCGCACCATATCCGAGAACAAAGAAAAATACCCATGAAGCTGTAATTGCCCCAATCGCAAAATATACTGCGGTCGATTCAAACTTCGTGGAAATAGAACCAATCAGCACAACCGTATCGAGATACACATGTGGATTTAACCACGTTAAAGCCAAGCAAATCAGTACCAACTTCAATAATTTGGTTTCATTCTTTTCACTAGGCGCTAAACTGCTCGAAGTTTTGAAGGCTTGCAGAAAATGCTGTGCTCCATAAACTGCTAAAAAAGTTGCGCCCAAATATTTCGCAACACTCACAATTTCCGGATAACTTTTAACCAATTGGGAGAATCCGAGTACACCCAATAAGATGAGTATCGAATCAGAAGCAGCACAAATAGCGCAGAGCCAAAAGACATACTGCTTTTTTAACCCTTGTTTAAGAATAAACGCATTTTGCGCACCAATCGCGATAATTAGGCTAAATCCAATTGCGAGCCCTTGCATATAACTGTGCAACATTTTTTAACTACACTTTCAAAGCATTAAATGAATGTTGCTATTATCGAAGCTTATTGTTAAAAATAAGTATTTATAAATAAATATCATTATAACTAAGTTTTTCTTAGTTTATAAAATTTCTAATGCTCATAGGTGACTCATGTTACAAAGCAAACATAGTGAAGCTTTTCTTGCAGTAGCTGAAACAGGAAGCTTTGAACAAGCGGCACTGCGTTTAAACATTACGGCATCTGCGGTCACGCTCAGGCTGCAAACCTTAGAAAAGAAATTAGGTCATGTACTCATTGTGCGTGAACGGCCCTGCCGCCCAACACTCGCAGGCCAATCTTTATTGCATTATCTACAACACAGCAAATTACTAGAACATAATTTTCTGCAAAATCTAACAGGACAAACGGCGAATGCTTTCTATCAAGTCAATATTGCAACCAATGCTGACTCACTTGCGACATGGTTACTTCCGCTACTCAAAGATCTCTTAATTGAAGAAAAAATCGTGATTCAATTTCAGGTCGATGATCAGTCACAAACACATCATTTATTAGAAGCAGGACTGGTCAATGCCTGTGTCACAACAGAATCAGAAGCCATGAAGGGCTGCGTTGCAGAATATCTGGGTGAAATGCATTATCGATTTGTAGCAACCCCTGATTTTATCCAAAGATGGTTCGGTCAAGGCGTGACGCGAAATGTCTTAAGGGCTGCGCCTGCACTGATTTTTAATGAGAAAGATGACCTACATACGCAATCGATTCAGAAGAATTTCGGGCTCAATCCTTCACAATATCCGCATCATTTCATTCCCTCTTCAACTGCATTTTTTGATGCCATTACGATGGGCTTGGGCTATGGATGGTTACCCGACTATCAAAGCAAAGACTTATTAGCAGCGGGAAAATTGATAGAGCTTTCAACAGAACTCAGTATTGATTTAGCCTTGTATTGGCATCATTGGAACCAACAATCAATTCAATTACAGAAAATAACTGCTGTTGTGCTACAACACGCCAAAGATCATATGTGTTGAAGCCAACAAAATAGGGTTATTCAATCCGCCATTGGCCTTTGAGTTGTATTAATACTTGCTCACCTACTCCACCGAGTGCTTTACGCATACCAAAATCACTACGTTTAATGGTTGCTAAAGATTGAACATCCAACACTTTTGGATTTTGTGGACTAGGGGCAAGTGTGGTATCAAAGATCACAGGTTTAGTGATGCCACGAATGGTGAGATCCCCTCGAATCATATACTTGGCATAAGCGACTGGTTCGATTTGTTTACTGAAAAACTTCACATGCTTAAATTCTGCAGCATCAAAATATTCGCTCCCCAAGATTAATCCTTTCAAGCTTGGGTTACTAAAACTGATGCTATCCACATCTAACACTAAATGCGCTGAACCTTTATGCGGAACTTCAGGATCAAACTTAAGATTCGACTGAACCTTATTAAAGCGTCCTTCAACAATAGATAAGCCCACAGATTTAATGCCAAATGTGACCTGACTATTAGGCGTTAGCGTCCATTCAGCAGCATGTAGGGGCAATACGCAGCATAAAGCGAAGGCTCCCATATATTTTGCTAACGTTCCGTGACGCAAATTCATGTTTTTCTCCTGAATAAAACACAGCCTAAAATCACTACAACGTTTATTTTTTTGCTCCATTGTAGTGCTAGAAATTTTAGCGTTTTTTTATAGCAGATTTGTTTTATCCTGAGTCATAAATTTGTGTTGAAGTTGTTTATAAATGTCAGTCTGTTGAAATTTTTGCAAAAATTCGACGGTACCTTGAGGAAAAGCATCATGCTGAATTTCACCACGATAATACGCTTCACGTACCGGTGTCGCTGAAATGGCTCCTTCTAGACTATCCAGCTCAACCATTTCCCACTCGGGGAAGAATTTTAAATAATAAGAAGAATCATCTTTAAAATGCCCGATCAAACCGACTTTTGCATTCGTTTCAACTACATCATTTACCAAAGATTTGACTAGCTTTTGCCATTTTTCATCGTTATATACATCAATCACATGCACAAACTTGATTCGCTTCTGATCTTGCTCTGAAAAATTCGACAAGATCATTCGCTCACGTTCTGTCGCTAAAAATGGATTTTTGATATTACGTTCATTTTGCGCCGAACCCAGTGCTAAAAGCACATATTGACTTTGTTGCAAGGCAATTTTAATGGTTTGCAGATGTGCTAAATGGAACGGCTGAAAACGCCCAATGAAAACCAAATAATCAAATGTATATTTCATATCAAATCAAACTTTTTATGAACTGAGCAGTTGTGCCACAGGCTGAAATATGCGACATAATGTCGAGCATAAAATCAAAACGAAACTTTTACGCAAGGATAGTACGATGACACTGAGCTGTATTCAACAACCCCATGAACATTTGAATGCGAATTTGGACAATGGCGTACTGACCTTGGCCATTAACCGACCTCAGGCGAAGAACGCGCTGTATACAGAATTATATCTGTGGATTGCAAAGGCATTAGATGAAGCTGATCAGGATACTTCAGTGCGTGTAGTTGTACTCCGTGGTCAAGATGCGGACTTCAGTGCGGGCAATGACATGCAAGATTTCATGAAATCTGCTGCTCAAAAAGGGCAAGCTCCAGCTTCTGAAGGCGCACCGTTCATTTTATTAAAATCTGCTGCTCAATTTTCTAAGCCGTTGATCGCTGCGGTTCGTGGTGTTGCCATTGGGATTGGTGTTACGATTCTGCTTCATTGCGATCTTGTCTACAGCGACAATACTGCCCTATTCCAAATTCCGTTTGTGAGCCTTGGTCTATCGCCTGAAGGTGCATCGAGCAAGCTATTGGTTCAACAAGCCGGCTACCATAAAGCGGCTGAATTACTCTTAACCGCTCAGAAGTTTGATAGTGCGACAGCGCTTTCAGCGAATTTGGTCAATAGCATTGAAGAAGATGCTTATGCGACAGCTGCGAAAAAAGCAGCACAGTTATCTGCTCTACCACTCGCTTCTTTGGTTCAATCAAAAGCATTAATGAAACATAATGTAGATGAAATCGTGGCATGGATTGACCATGAAGCTGAGATTTTCATGGATCGAGTAGGTTCTCCAGAAATGATGGAAGCTGTTGCAGCCTTTATGCAAAAACGCAAACCTGACTTCTCTCAGTTCAATTAATTTGTAATGGAACTTAAAAACCACTCATATTTGGGTGGTTTTTTTCATCTCAGCCCCAATCTATTTTCTAAATTAAAAACTGGATGTTTCCACATGACTGCAGCATCACAAACTGAAAATAAACCTGAAAAGAAACGCTACTACGAACCTGCACCTGAAGGCATCGATATCGAAAATTTTAAAAAAGTTGTACAAAGCCGTCGTTCTGTACGTAAGTTTACCGACAAGGCCATTCCAAACGATGTTTTAGATGAATGCTTAGACCTTGCCCTGCTTGCGCCAAATTCATCAAATTTACAGCCTTGGACATTCTATGTCGTTCAGAACCCTGCAAAGAAAAAACAGTTGGTGAAAGCTTGCTTAGGGCAACTTGCGGCAAAAACTGCTGCTGAATTGATTGTCTGTGTCGCGCGTACCGACCGTGTAGATGAAATGGCTAAACGTAATATTTCCGAATTTCCATTCCCTGAAGCACCTGCAGCTGTGCAGAAGTATTACAAGTTCATTCCTTATAACTATAAAACTGGTTACTTCAACGCACTAGGTAACTTTAAGAAAGTAGCTTTCAAAGTTGCACGTACACTGGATAAACAGTTGCCTGTGACGGCGTTTAATGAAGCAGATGCGAAACTTTGGGTGAACCGTACCGGGTTTGTCGGAGACTTTTTTATTTAAGTTAGGCCACCTGACCTAACGGGTTAATCTTATCATAGTACATTGCTTCAAACTCAAAAGGCGATACATAACCCAGTGCACTGTGTACA
>NZ_VOZO01000016.1:0-51679 GCF_013419715.1 Acinetobacter sp. YH12063
ACTCACCCGTCCGCCGCTAGAAATCGGTAGCAAGCTACCTATTCCCGCTCGACTTGCATGTGTTAAGCCTGCCGCCAGCGTTCAATCTGAGCCATGATCAAACTCTTCAGTTTAAAATCAATAGTACATATAGTGTACCAATCTTGGCTCATCAATTACTGACAAATATTTCTCAAATAAACTTCGAGTAATTTCTACCATCAATCAATGAAAATAATTTCGATCAATCAATCAGTAAAAATCCACACAAGTTGTTCTTCATAATCTCTTAATGATCTTCCTAACATCTCGTCAATGCTAGAAGCTGGACTTCGATAAACTTAACAACTCAACGCTTCGCGTTTCGTTCGTTTCCGTCTATCTCGTCGGTATGGGGTGCATTCTAGAGCATTTCAGAATCATTGCAACCCCCAATTCACTATATTTTTCACGTATGTATTTTTTATAAGCGTTTTTGCTAAAAAAATTGCACTTTTACCTATTTTTTAAGCATTTTTTATAAATATTTAGCAAATAGTCGATATTTAATTAAGTAAATTTCTTATATCTAGCAAATCTTTTTCAGCGCTTTTAAGTCTAATAAAAGTGACTTTGATTATTTATTAATCATTAGTCTACTTTTCTTCCTCAAAGCACATCATTTTTTTCTGTCATCACACCGATTCAAGCTTCATAGACATTTTTTAGCTTGCATTTTTATATTTACCAACATTCTTTTAGCGTTCATATGCTAAATGTTGCATGACTTCCAAGATGACTTGTTGCTTTCCACTGAAATCCTCGGCAGAAAATAGCAGCTTGGCACGCCGAGGGAGTTGTTCTCGTACCAATGCAAATAGTTGGTACTGTGCTGCGATATCCAAATCATGTAATTGTTGCTGCGCCTCACAAAATAATGCTCTTTTATGCTGTGTAGTTTGGTAGTCAAATAAATACCTCAAGATTCGATCAATCTGTTCATCATGATTATCGGTATTGTAATACGCCATGTTGTTGCTCTTTTTTGATTTTTGACCATTGTTCCATAAGGCCTGTTTTTGCAAAAATCATTTTAATTACATGCTTAGTCATTTTTGCTGATAAAAATACAGCCTATTTTATTTGAATAATCACTATTAACGATCACAGTCATAAAAAGCCACTATTTTTGGGCTTTAGACGCATAGAGTGCAGGCTGCGTTTTACGTACACTCTTTTTATTTTTTAGGTGCAGGATGCCAACACAGTTTTTTCCACGCTTATTCTTACTATTAAGCGGATTAGGATTATTGGCTTTTGGTGTCGTACTCTCTATACATTCAAATTTAGGGACATCCCCTATTTCCTCGGTGCCCTACAGCTTTAGCTATATCTTTCCACTCACCGTCGGCACATTAACAGTATTGATGCACATCGTCATGATCCTGCTGCAAATGCTGATCTTAAAATCACGCTTTCAGTGGATACAGTGGCTGCAATTACCCGTGGGAATTTTGTTTGGTGCATTTATTGACGGTTTAATGTGGCTCACCCAAGGCTGGAGCATAGAAAGTTACCCACTTCAACTCCTGGCTTGCTTGGCAAGTTGCCTGATTACCGCTTTAGGTGTGAGCTTAGTGGTCAAAGCCAGTCTAGTCCTCTTAGCCGCAGAAGGCCTCTATCAAGCCATTGCTGTTCGTTATCGCCTTGATTTTGGCAACTGTAAGACCTATGGCGACATTCTCTTGGTCAGTATTGCAGTTATCAGTAGCTGGCTGGTCTTACATCAAGTCATCGGAGTACGTGAAGGCACCATTATTACCGCACTTTTAGTGGGGACTTTAGTCAAGCGGATTTTACCTAAATTAAGCTTCATTCAATTTGGCTCTAAGCCCTAAAACCAAGCTCCATGAACATCTATCTGAGTAAAGACATTTTAAAGCTCGATTGAATCGGGCTTTTTTTCTGGCGCGATTAAAGTCTTTAATACAGAAATGAATGTGATTTTTGAAAGGAATAGCTCAATTTTACAAATAAAAAAGGGAAAGATCTCTCCCAAAATCTTTCCCTTAGAATTGAATCTTTAGTCGATCCATCGTGTAGTTATTATAGTTATTTGTTAACTCACTAAAAAAAGAGTCCCTTGGGGAAGAGACTTATAAAAAGTGGAGTTATCGTTATGTACCCTCTAGATGGTATATATCTCTCTAGATGAATAAATCTTATACATAAAATTCAAGAAATGCAACACATTTGGAAAAATTTAAGTGTTGTTTTTATAAGGTTTTTTTTGAATTTGCTTATTTATATTATTAATATATTAATTGGTAAAAAAAAGCAGGCCGAAGCCTGCTTTTAATTCAATAACTTAACTAAAAATTCAAGAATTTATTAGTCGGTAAAAGTTACTTTTGCGATCGCTTTTTTGCTCGCTTGGATAATCAAAGTTTTGTTTTCTGACACAGCATAACCTGCATCAACCACTTCCCAATCCACTTTCACTGCACCACGACCAATTGCATCTTTTGCTTGAGCTGCATTTTTAGTCAAACCCGCTTCACGCAAAATAGAAGTAATGAAAATCTCACCACCAAATGCGCCACGAGAAATAGTCACTTCTGGTGTACCTTCTGGAAGTTCACCTTCAGTAATCAAGTTGCCTGCACCTTTGTGCGCATTTGCCGCAGCTTCTGCGCCATGGAAACGCTCAACCAATTCAAGTGCAAGAATTTTCTTCACTTCTTGTGGATTACGACCTTCAGCCACTTCTTTAAGCAACTGTTGAATTTCTTCAATCGATTTAAAGCTCAACAAGTCAAAGTAACGTTCGATCAAATCATCTGGCATTGAAAGCACTTTTTGGTACATCGCACCCGGTGCATCAAATACGGCAATATAGTTACCCAAAGATTTAGACATTTTATTTACGCCATCTAAACCTTCAAGAATCGGCACAGTAATGCACACTTGAGACTCTTGGTCATAACGGCTTTGTAATGTACGACCCATCAGCAAGTTAAAGGTTTGGTCTGTACCCCCCAACTCTACATCCGCTTCTAGCGCAACTGAATCATAACCTTGCACCAATGGATATAAAAACTCGTGAATCGCAATCGGTTGATGGCTGTTATAACGTTTAGTGAAGTCATCACGTTCCAACATACGTGCCACAGTTTGCTGTGAAGCCAACTGAATCAAGTCAGCAGCAGTTTTTTGACCAAACCACTCTGAGTTAAACACAACTTTAGTTTTCGCTGGATCTAAGATCTTAAATACTTGTTCTTGATAAGTTTTAGCATTTTCTAAAACTTTTTCACGTGACAACGGTGGACGCGTAGCACTCTTACCCGTTGGGTCACCGATCATGGCTGTATAGTCACCAATCAGGAAGTAAACTTCATGACCTAAATCTTGGAAAACTTTTAATTTATTAATCAGAACCGTATGACCTAAATGTAAATCAGGTGCAGTCGGGTCAAAACCCGCTTTAATTTTTAATGGGCGATTCTGCTTTAATTTCTTAAGAAGATCTTCTTCAGAAATAATCTCATGTGTGCCTCGTTGGATGAGGGCAAGTTGTTCTTCAGCCGGCAGGAAATTTGACATCACAAAATCCAAATAGATCAGTTATACAATTTGTGCGATATACTAACACTTTTTCAGCACATTGCAGGCTTAAGAATCATCATGACAGCGATCTACATTGGGGTAATGACCGGCACAAGCATGGATGGTGTCGATATTGTTGCTGCTTCTTTTGATCCTTTAGAGATTCATGCGACGCTCACACTTCCCTTTGACCCAGACCTTCGTGATGAACTGATGGCGCTCACTTTGCCTGATGATAACGAAATTGATCGCATGGGTAAGGCAGACGTTGCATTAGCTCAAATGATCGGTCATGGCATCAATGAATTGATCGAAAAAAATCAGCTAGATCGTAGTCAAATCAAGGCTATTGGCTCACATGGACAAACCATCCGTCATCGCCCAGAACATGGTTTTACCCTACAAATTGGCGACCCCAATATTATTACCGAACTCACTAAAATCCCTGTGATTTCAGACTTTCGCCGCCGCGATATGGCTGCGGGTGGTCAAGGCGCACCTTTAGTTCCTGCGTTCCATCAAGCGCTTTTCCAACATGACACCATTCACCGTGTGATTTTAAATTTGGGTGGCATTGCCAATGTCAGCATGTTACCTGCGGGTAAACCTGAAGATGTCTATGGCTTTGATACAGGCCCTGCCAACATTTTAATGGATGCTTGGTGCGAACGTTATACTGGTCAGCCGTATGATGAAAATGGCAACTGGGCGGCTTATGGTCAGCCTATTCGCAGCCTGCTCGACCGCTTACAAGCGCATGAGTTTTTCTCTAAGGAACCGCCAAAAAGTACAGGTCGTGAAGACTTCAATCTAGAATGGTTAGATGAACAGATTCTCGATTGGCGTGGAGATCTCGAATATGACGAACTCGAAGATACGCCAGAAAACATTCAAGCAACCTTAATGAAACTCACCACACGTGCCATTAAAAAAGCCATTTACCGTTCTGATATGGATACCGGTGAAGTCTATGTCTGTGGTGGTGGTGCATATAATTCACACCTTTTAGAACAACTGCGCTGGCGTCTACGTAAACATGAATGGACGGTGCAAAGTACCGCAGATTTAGGCTTAAGCCCAACATGGGTGGAAGCGACGGCCTTTGCCTGGTTGGCGATGCGCTTTGTCAATCAGCTTAGTGCAAATTTACCAAGTGTGACGGGTGCTGCTGGCTATCGTATCTTAGGTACAATCACTGCGGTTTAAGAGTCAAAAACATATAAAAAAGGTCTGCAATTGCAGACCTTTTTTATATAGACAAGCTTTTATATAGATTAACTACTATATAAAAGCATAGCTAAAACTTAATTCATCATTGCCTTGGCATGTTCATTACGGAAAGCCTGTAAAATCTGCTGTCCCGCCCGACCTGTTGGGCTTAAACCCAGTCGATTTTGCTCTTGTCGAATGGCTTGACGGGTTTTATCTCCAATTAATCCATCCACTTTACCAATGTCATAGCCACGGTTAAGTAAAAATTGTTGAATCTCACGTCGTTCCGCACGTGAAGTCCCAGGATCATCGGTTGGCCATGTCGTACTAAAGCCACCCTTGCCTTGCAAGCGATCGGATAAATGCGCAATCGCTAATGCATAACTCTCTGCCGCATTGTAGCTGTAGATTGCATCGAAATTTTTTAACACCAAGAATACAGGCCCACTTGCCCCAGCCGGTGCCATTAATCCTGCTTGGCTCGATCCAGAAAGGTTACCTTGAATTAACGGCGTGCCATCGGCACGCTGCAAACCACGATTCATCCAGCTATCTAATGAATTTTTATTACGGCGACTTTCACCACTGATCGACATTCCTTCGGGAATTTTTACTTCAAAGCCCCACGGCTGACCAGTTTGCCAACCACGCTTTTTCAGGAAGTTGGCTGTAGATGCCAACGCATCCGTGGTGCTCGATACCAAATCACGGCGGCCATCACCATCAAAATCGACGGCCAGTTCTTCATAAGTGCTCGGCATAAATTGGGTATGACCAAATGCACCTGCCCACGAACCTTTCAATTGTGATTCATTTAAATCACCACGCTGCAAAATCCGCATGGCTGCAAAAAACTCGCCACGGAAATAGCTTTGACGGCGTCCTTCACAACTTAAAGTGCCCAATGACTGTAATAACGGATAGCTACCCGCAATATCACCAAAATTACTCTCCACACCCCAAACCGCGACCACGGTTTCAGCAGGCACACCATAAGCCGCCGCGACACGGTTTAATACATCACGATGCTGCGCCAATTTCTGCCGACCCAGGTGTACACGCTCTTCATCCACCAGTCCTGACAAATAGTCCCAAATCGGTGTTGAAAACTCAGGCTGATAGTTGAGCTTTTCAATCACAGAATAATCAGGTGTTAAATTTTGTGTATAGCGATCATAAGTTGACGCATTCACACCAGCATTCATTGCTTGCGAGCGCAAATTGGCTAAACAGCCTTGAAAGTTATTTTGTGGTGAAATGCTGCTTGTTGCAGGCATGCTCGACGCATTGACAGACTGACCATTAATAATCAACTCGGCATTTGCCTGAGTTATTGCCAAAAAAGCAGTCCCGAAAACAAATCCTAAGTGATGCTTCATACCCTTGATCTTTTTTTGAATTTAAATTGTTGCTTTAACAATAGCAGCTCAAAGCAAAAGTTAAAGGTTCAAAACGTAAATTTAAATTCATAATTTCTACTTATTTAAATTCATTTTTTAAATTTGAATTCAAAAGCAGTTATCCACAACCTTGTTTTAAATTCATTACAAACCAAACAGCGGTTTAAATTTAAATTCAAAACTTTTAAATTTAAAATAAACTGCATGTAGAAAAAGTTATCCACAAATTCAAAATGGCGTGACAATTCATTTTTTTATTGTTGATAATCAAAACATTATAGTTCTTAAAAGACTCTCTTTATAGATCCAATAAGTCTGATCAACTTTTAAATTCAAATTTTTTAAATTTAAACACAACGAAATGAATTCATTTTTTCAAATTTAAATTCATAAACTTTGAATTCATTGTTTTCGGTATCGGATTTTTTGAATTCAAATTCATGGTTTAAATTTAAAAACACAATTTGAATTCAAAACACATTGGTTATTTTTGATTTTGATTCACACACATCGCAGGCCATTGATACGGAAAAAACCATACGAAGATTCGCGCAGAATATTTATAAACGAACGAACACTTTATGATCAATAGTTTCTTGTCGTTTCACCGATAAGCGGTGTGATTTTGCAAAGAGGCGCAATGATGCCCGAACTACAGCGATAAAAAAAGCGGCCATGTGCATGACCGCTTTTTTATCATTCAAACTCAGGTTTAAATGGTCATATCTTCGCTAAGTGCCAGTGGATTCGGCAAAATTTTCGCCAAAGCACGACATAAAGCTGTTAATTCTGCAGTATCGTTCGGCATTAATGTGATGTGACCGATTTTGCGACCTTCACGCTCTGTTTTGTTATACAGATGCAAATGTGCGCCATTCAGTGCCAATACATCTTCAGACTTCGGATGCTGGCCAATGATGTTCACCATGACCGTTGGACGAACAACTTCAGTCGAACCCAAAGGCAAACCTGCTACAGCACGGATGTGGTTTTCAAACTGTGAACACACTGCGCCTTCAATCGACCAATGCCCCGAGTTATGTACACGCGGCGCCATCTCATTGGCATATAAGCCTTTATCCGTCACAAACAGCTCAAGCGTCAAAACACCGACATAATTCAAATGATTGAGCAGGCGAGTAATGTAGTCTTGCGCAACTGGTTGTAAGTCTGCGCTGTTTGGCGCAGGCACAATTGAATGCGACAAAATACCGTTGTGGTGGTGGTTTTCCGCCAATGGCCATGTTTTCACTTCGCCATCTTGACCACGCACCGCAATGATTGAGACTTCACGTGAGAAGGTTACAAAGCTTTCCGCGATCAATTCACCTGCAGGGCCTAGTTCAGCCCATGCTTGATCCATTTGCTCAGCGCTACGTAGCACAAATTGACCTTTACCGTCATAACCGCCACGCGATGTTTTCAGTACGATGGGTAAACCCAACTCAGCAACAGCAGCTTGTAAACCCTCGAAAGATGTCACGGCCTTATAAGGTGCAACTGGAATGGCTAATTCATCAAACAAAGCCTTTTCGGACAAACGATGCTGTGCAATCGCTAAAGCTTGGCGCGGTGGGTGCAATGCTTTGTTCTTGGTCAACACATCAACATCTGCTAACGGAGTATTTTCAAACTCTAAGCTGAAAACATCTGCGCTCTGAATGAAATCTTGCAAACCATTTTCAGCTTGAGTCGAAATCACTGGACCCAGCGCTGCAGAAGGGCACTCAGTACTCGCTTCAAAGAAGGTGCATTGAATGTTTAAAGGCAATGCCGCTTGCGCCATCATGCGACCAAGCTGGCCACCACCAAAAATACCAATGGTTTTATCCATGAGAAATGCCCCTTAATTAAGCTTGACCCGGAATATTTTTACTCGCCACTTTATCGGTTTGCGCAGCACGGAAATCTGCAACATTTTTTGCGATTTCAGGCCGTGTTAAACCTAAAATTTGTGCAGCCATGATCGCCGCATTGGTTGCACCCGCTGGGCCAATGGCCAAAGTACCGACAGCAATCCCTGCAGGCATTTGTACAATTGAAAGCAGTGAATCAACACCATTTAGAATCGATGATTTTACCGGTACACCAAGTACAGGTAGGTCAGTCTTGGCTGCACACATACCTGGTAAATGCGCTGCACCGCCAGCACCGGCAATAATCACTTGAATACCACGATCACGTGCGGTTTCGGCATATTCGAATAATCGATCTGGAGTTCGGTGTGCAGATACTACTTCCGCTTCAAATGGGACGCCAAGCTGTTTCAGCATATTGGCAGTGTTTTCTAGCGTTGCCCAATCCGATTGAGAACCCATGATAATTCCAACGAGAGGAGTGTCTTGTGAAGCGGCCGCATTCATTGCAATGTTTCCAGAGATTAAAGTAAGAGAGAGTAAATCTCGACTAGAGCCAAGCTTTAATAAGAGCCCCATATTATAGACTGAAAATTCATCTCAATAAAATTTAACGGTTGTCTTTAAAGAGAAAACTCCATAATATTTTGATGAAAATATTTTTATTTTTTTCAATTTTATAAAAACTTTTATTAAATCAATATTTATAACAACACTTTAAATATGAAACAGATGTTTATCCTGCTCACTCTAGCCCTAAGCTCTCAAAGTTTTGCCCAACTCGTTCAACTCAATACGAACCAATTTGTGAAAGAATTTAACCTTTTACAGCAACAAAAAGACTATAACGGCCAAATTAAGAGTAATGGCTACATCCACGAAAAATTTTTAGTCACCGGAAAATCGATCATTGATGAACGTGAGTCGTTCAAAATGACAGGCTATTACAAAGCAGATGATGGCCGTGATAACATGTATTCAATTTCAGAATATCGTGTGTATTGTGATGACCAAAGCTTTGGTTTTGCACTCATGGACTTTGAAGCAGACGGTCAAAGACTGTACTAACCAATGAGAGTGATTATACCTTTGACTATGAAGATCCCACTCCACGAGACCGTGAGTTTAGTAAAGTCCTCAAAAATGCCTGCAAACACGCCTCACTTAAATGATCAGAGCCATGCAGCATTGGATCAGTTAAGCACTGCGAAACACGAAATAGACACATCCAAAAAGGCATAAACCTGCCCACAAATAGTCCAACTTAAAGGGTTGTTTAAAAAGGAAAATCATAAATGGAACGAAGACCAATAGCGTCACGACTTCTTGTGTGATTTTCATTTGACCCAAAGACCACCCATGTTTGGCCAACAGTCGCGTTGCTGGGATCATAAAACTATATTCGAGTAATGCGATCGCCCATCCAAATAAAATCGCTTGCCAGAGCGGCGCATCATGTAGAAATTTCAGATGTCCATACCAGGCCAAAGTCATAAAACAGTTGGAGATAATCAATAAAAATAGGGCAAGTGACATAAGCAATCAAGATCGCAAAAAATTGCGCTTATTGTACGTTTTTCATCATGATTTCGCGCCTATTTTCCGTGTTTTTATCCTCAAGACAATTGCGTACATTTGATCAGTTACGTGCTCAATCTTTTTGCACGATCTCATACAAAAAAATCTATCTTTTCGCTAAGACCCTTGCTATGGTTGCTTTCAAATGAAATTAACCTTTTCAACCAAATCTATAATGACAACACCACAATAACAAAGTGATGTGTCGATAAAAGCAGTGGAGTTAGAACGAATGCATCTGCATATCTTGGGTATTTGTGGCACCTTTATGGGTTCATTGGCGCTCTTGGCGCGTGATTTAGGACATAAGGTGACGGGTTCAGACCAAAACGTTTACCCACCAATGTCTACCCAATTGGAAAATGCAGGCATTACCTTAATGCAAGGCTATGACCGTAGCCACCTTCAACCACACCCAGATCTCGTGATTGTCGGCAATGCAATGAAACGTGGCATTGATGCAGTGGAATACATGCTGAACGAAGGCCTGCCTTATATTTCTGGCCCACAGTTCCTTGCAGACCACGTGCTACAAGGTAAACATGTCTTAGGTGTTGCAGGCACCCATGGTAAAACGACAACAACGACCATGCTCGCTTGGGTCCTCGATCAAGCAGGTTTAGAACCAGGCTTTTTGATTGGCGGTGTGCCATTGGGTTTCACTGAGAGTGCACGTTTAGGCGGTGGAAAATACTTCTGTGTAGAAGCCGATGAATACGATTCTGCATTCTTCGACAAACGTTCGAAGTTCGTGCATTATCATCCAAAAACGGCGATTTTAAATAACCTTGAATTTGACCATGCCGATATCTTCGACAACTTGGCGGCGATTCAAAAACAATTCCATCATCTAGTGCGTACTATTCCAAGTGAAGGCCGTATCATTGCGCCCATCACAGAGACAAATATTGATGAAGTCTTGGAAATGGGCTGCTGGACACCTGTAGTGCGTACATCTTTAGATGCCAATGAAAAGTCTGAACTGTACGCAGAACAACTATCGAACGATGGTTCTCACTTCAAAGTATTACAACACGGTGTGGTAAAAGGCGAAGTCAAATGGAATATGACTGGGCAACACAGTGTAGCCAATGCTTTGGCAACCATTGCTGCGGCTGAACATGTCGGTGTTTCGATTGAAACGGCGTGCGAAGCACTTTCAAACTTTGGCGGTGTAAAACGTCGTATGGAGCTTTTGGGCACAATCCGTGGCATTGAAGTGTATGACGACTTTGCACATCACCCAACGGCGATTGATACCACGTTAGAAGGTGCGCGTAAGCGTCTGGGTCAACGTAAGCTTTGGGCGGTAATCGAACCACGTTCTAACACCATGTGCATGGGTAGCCATAAAGATGGCCTTGCACATTCTGCACGCTTAGCGGATGAAGTGATTTGGTATCAACCTGAAGGTTTGGATTGGGATCTACAGCCTGTGATTGAAGCTGCTACGAATAAAGCTGTGGTGGCTCGTTCACTGGATGACATCATTCAAACCATCGTAAGCGAGGCAGGCGAGGGCGATGCTGTGGTGATTATGTCGAATGGCGGTTTTGGTGGTTTACATCAGAAGTTGATCAGTGCATTAAAAGCCTAAACCCACTAGATAAAATAAAAAAAAGCCCGCTGCGCGGGCTTTTTTTTTATTCACACTCAGCTTAAAAATAATGCTGATAGCCTCGGTTTTTATAGCCTAAATCCAGCTTAACCGGCTGTTCAACATTCTCTAATCTTAACAATGTCGTTAAAAACGCCTGAATTTGTTCTAGATTGAGCACGTCGGGTTGAAAGCTTGAATGTCCAAAGCGCTGAAACAAACTAGCAATTTCACTATGTCGGTTGACATATTTCATCGACCATTTTGAAAAATCGATTTGATCAATAGTTTGATCAGGATAACGCACAATATCCCTATGGCGAGTATCTTTCGCAATATGCTGAAAAAGCTGTTCGAGAGCCGCTTGCTCACCTTGCAGGCATTGGAAGAACCGGCCTTCGGCATAGTACAGCACGCCAAAAATACGCTGTTCGTTATTGAAGCTGCGGGCTCTTACCAAAATATCACTTAAATCTTGTATTAAATCAAATTGTTGTTCTACACGTGTACTGGCATAACAGAGTTGTATCATTGTGTTTATTCTTAAAGTATTTGCACGATTTTAACGTAGAAAGCGCTACAGGATGAGTAAATATTTGTATATTTTTTAATCAAATGTGCTTTTTAACTTACAACACAAAACCAAGATCACGTATACCGATATCACCTTCATTTTTTTAAACTTATACATATTAAAACAATGAAATTATTTCCATTTGAAGATGAATAAAGAGGCCGACCATGCTTAAAAATTTACTCATTTTTTTATCGATCACTTGTGTATATTTTGCTGCCTTGATCATACTGAATAATTTTGGCGTTTCAGATTTTTTTAATGTCGTTATTTGCTCATTTATTTTAGGAATAACACTGCGCACCGTGATTCCTCACTATCTTATTTATTTACTAATGATGATGACCATTGGCAGTATTTATTTTGTACTGAATAACTTTGCATTATTAAATATCATGTGTTTAAGCTTATTTTTAGGGATATCAAGCTGCTCGATCTTATTGCAGTTTTGGCCAAATCTTTTCAAAGCACCTTCAACGGTGTTGAAACTCAAGCTCAATTGAGCACAAAGCAGTTTTTAAATTTTCATACTGATAAAACGCCCGCATCGCGGGCTTTTTTAGGCTTGAACATCGGCTAATGTCTTGTCTCGGCGAAACATCACCTCTACATAAGAACAGGTTGGAATAATTATTAAGTGTTTCTCACGAGCGAATTCCACCAAATGATCCAATAGTACACGAGCAACCCCTTGCCCACGTAAGGAATCATCTACCCACGTGTGATTTGCCACAATGCTGTGTTCATCACGCCATAGATAACTCATTTCTGCAAGGCGTACACCCTCAGCATTTAACTGAAAAAATTCACCTTTTTGACCATTATCTTGATGTTGCATAGTCACTGTTTTTTCTTCCTTTTTATGAAAAAATACACCGTGTAACAAACGAGAAAGTGATTGGTACAGAACTTAAACGACCTATATTCAACTGTAGGTGATAATAAATCCGTACACCTTTCACATTAATTAAAAAACAATTAAATCACACTTGCCGGATATTTTTATTATGGACCTTTATCTTGTCGCTATCTTTGTATTGCTCATTGCTGCAGCATGCTTGGTTGTATCGCTGTATAAATCACGATCTTAATTCAACTTCACAACTAGATTTCAAATAAAACAGCCTGATTGCAATACCATCAGGCTGTTTTTATTTATCCAAATGATTAATTCACATCACGCTATACAATTTAGCGTATTAGCGTAGAACATCACGAATCGATTCATCTTTATCAAATACAGATTTTGCAAAAGGGCAGAGCGGAATAATTTTCACGTTCTTTTCCCGAGCAAAATTCACTGCTGCATCGAGGAGATGTCGCCCAACACCTTGTCCTCGCAAGCTGTCACTGACATCGGTATGATCAATAATAAATTTATCATCGCCTGCCCATGAGTAAGTCATCTCTGCCAAACGGTCCCCATCTTGCTCAACAAAAAAAGCTCCTTTTTTTTGATCATCATCTTGTTGTACAAACATCTTAAATTTCCTCCATTTTTTTATAAATTGGCATGTAATGCAGGTCAACTCTGTTGTTTTTGTATTAATTTAAACCGCATGCACAGGGCTTAAATCGGTTCCTGCTTGTGTATAGAGCATAGTAAAATAAGCCACTTTATTTATTTGAAGACACTCATGTCTGCCTCTCCCTCCGAAACGGCTTCTTCTGGCTCTTGGACGGCTGTGATTGCTTTGGCTTTCGCAGCATTTATTTTTAATACCACTGAATTTGTACCTGTCGCTTTACTCAGCGATATTGGCAAAACCTTTAGCTTAGCCGCAACCGATGTCGGTATCATGATTACGCTCTATGCATGGGTGGTTGCGCCGATTTCTTTGCCGATCATGTTATTGACAAAAAATATTGAACGTCGTTCACTCCTGATTTGCTTATTTATGGTGTTTATTGTCAGCCATATTCTGTCGTATTTCGCATGGAGCTTTAATACCTTATTACTCAGTCGAATCGGCATTGCATTCTCACATGCACTTTTTTGGTCCATTACTGCATCGCTGGCGGTTCGTGTTGCGCCGAAAGGCAAAGAATTTCAAGCCTTGGGGCTTTTGGCCACAGGCACAGCTTTGGCGATGGTTCTCGGTATTCCGTTTGGGCGTATGGTCGGAGAAGCCTATGGTTGGCGAAATACCTTTGCTCTGATTGGCATTGGGGCCAGTATCGTTTGCCTGATTTTAGCCAAAACGCTGCCAATACTGCCGAGTTTGAACTCTGGCTCGCTGAGCAGCCTAAAACAGTTTATTCGTCGTCCAAGCTTAATGATGGTCTTTGCATTAACCATTATCGTAATTAGTGCGCAATTTACCGCATATAGCTATATCGAACCGTTCTCGCTCAACATTGCTGCATTCAGCTCCATGCAAACCACCACGTTGTTATTAATCTTTGGTGCAGCAGGCTTTCTAGGTTCTTATCTCTTTGGAAAATTTGGTGGGAAATATCCCAAAGTTGCGATTCCTTTGAGTACAGCCACACTGGCTTTATCCATGCTGCTGTTGCTTCCTGTTTCTTTCAGTTTTGCAGGTGTAAGTGCAGTGTGCTTATTGTGGGGCATGAGTATCATTGGATTTAGTCTCGCATTACAGTCAAAGACACTACATCTCGCATCCGACGCCACCGATGTCGCCATGGCTATCTATTCAGGACTTTATAATGTCGGGATTGGCGGTGGTGCACTCTTGGGCGGTATCGTCAGCGTTCATTTCGGTTTGAGTTATATTGGTGTGATCGGAGGAATCATCGCCGTGATCGGCACACTTTTAGCCTTAGCGTTAGTACACCGTGGTGATTTTAACCCTCCTGTGGCACATTAAATGAATTCGCAAATTGCCGATTGCACTTTGTACTAAAAACTGTCATGCTTTGCCGCATATTTGGACAGTGTCCAAAACAAAATTTGAACAAGGGGAGTAGCCTCCTCCAAACGTAAACCTTGTTTTACGTGTCAGAATATCGTCATTACACTTTGCAAAAAGTCGGTATCTGAGCATCGCTGCTGAAAATCATTACAGTACGATGTAGGCAAGACCTTGATCATGTTGTCTCAGGCGTTTTATTTCGTCTGGCAACTGGTCGAGGTTTTTTTATGGCTGGTTGTTAGATGTGGAGAATACACATGGAAACGATTGGCTCTTTATGGCTATATCTGGCATTTTTCGGTTTAGTCACCATCATGCTACTCATCGACTTTTTAGGCTTTAAAAATAACAAAGGCCAAGAAATCAAAGTCAAAACCGCTGCCTATTGGAGTATTGCATGGGTCTCTGTGGCTACCTTATTCGGTGGTGCATTGTGGCTCTATTTACAGCAAACCGCTGGTGTCGCTGTTGCAAACACCAAAGTCATGGAATATTTCGCTGGTTATCTGCTCGAGAAATCACTCGCAATTGATAACGTTTTTGTCTGGCTCATGATCTTTGCTGCCTTTGCCATTCCACCTGCTTTGCAGCGTAAACTGTTACTCTACGGTGTCCTTGGTGCAATTGTGCTGCGTACCATCTTTATTTTTATTGGGGCATGGTTCGTTCAAGAATTCTCTTGGGTGCTGTACTTCTTCGGTGCGTTCTTGGTGTATACCGGCTTTAAATTCCTTAAGGGTTCAGACGAAGACGACAAAGATATCGAAGATATGGCAATTTTGAAGTGGCTACGTAAACACATGCGTATTACCCCTCAAATGCATGAAGATAAATTCTTCGTTCGTCAAAATGGTGTCTTGTGGGCAACGCCGCTCTTTTTAGTGTTGATCTTGGTTGAAGCATCGGACGTGATTTTTGCGGTGGACTCAATCCCAGCAATCTTTGCGGTTACCTCTGACCCGTTTATTGTACTGACTGCAAACTTGATGGCGATTTTGGGTCTACGTGCCATGTTCTTCCTCTTGTCTGGTGCTGCATCGAAAATGCATTACTTACCATATGGTCTGGGCATTATCCTGGTATTTATTGGCGCTAAGATGCTGTTGCTCGATGTGTTCCACATGCCAATTTGGATTTCACTCGGTTTTATTGTGGTGACTTTAACCATTACTGCATGGTTATCAATCCGACACAGTAAGAAGTACCATCAAACCACGTTATAAAACGCTTAGATAAATAAATGCCTTCTTTCGAGAAGGCTTTTTTTATTTTGTAACAAAGCCATGAACTAAGCTTCAGGCGTCATCAAGAGTTTGAGTTTCGGCCAGCGTTGTAAAAATTGTTTCTCTTCTATACGTTGCAAAAAAGTCGCTCGACTAACTAAGGTTGAATTCCAACGCAGTTTTAATTCAAATAAATCAGCTAGTCCAAATGGTGCCACGATTTCTACTTGATCAAGCTCATTTAAACGGACGGCAACAGCCGTTGCAGTTTCAACCCACAAAGAAAGGGCATGGGAAATCGATGTTATGGGCAAAATAGAATCACCATTGTCTAAACGATACCAATGATGCACCAAAGCTTGGTTGGTCACATCCCACTGTATCAATGGAAAGAAAGACTGCATTTCTTTTTGGATCTGATCACTATGAGCACCGTTATCCTCAGCATCATAAAATATAATATCCACCTCAGTATGGGACAGTGTATAGCTGTGTTGGTGTAGCACTGACCACAGCATATTTCGAATGACACCTGCGGCAATATACGCACTGGCATCCACCAAATAAAGCTGCTTTAAAATAGACATGATGCCGTCATGTTGCTGAATCAGTTGCTGCAAGCGCTCAACATAAGTGGCTTCAAGCTGTGATTGATTCACAGGATGCATTGGATGGGACATAGATACACGGTTGAATTCTATTCTTTGATTCGATTTAGCCTGACACAAGCGCATTGATTTAATCAATCGCTTTGAAAAAATGACATGCTCTCGACATACATTAATGGCTGTTCGATGTTTTAGAACATGATCCTCTAATTACAACAACGCCTTTTCTAGCCAAATTAAGCTACAATCAATCGAAAAAATTCTAAACTGCAGGTATGTCATGTCTTCTGTTATCGCATCTACAGCGATCCGTGGTCGCTTTCTAGATATTCAGAATACAGTTGCCCAAGCACGTGAAATTCACGACCAAGTGCGCTATTTCGAAGATGGTTTGCTGATTACGCAAGCCGGAAAAATTCAATGGTTCGGTCCATGGTCTGAGGGCCAACACCATCTCCCAGATCAGGTTGAAATACAGCATTATCCTGATCAATTGATAGTTCCGGGTTTCATCGACACCCACATTCATTATCCTCAAACTGAAATGATGGGGGCTTATGGTGAACAGCTACTGGAATGGCTTGATACCTATACCTTCCCAACCGAAATCCAATTTGAAGATCCGGCTTATGCAGAGCAAATTGCACAGTTCTTCGTAAACGAGTTACTCAAAAACGGAACCACAACAGCCTTGGTTTTTTGTACCGTTCATCCACAATCAGTCGATGCTTTATTTAAGGCTGCAGAACAGCATCAGATGCGCTTAATTGCCGGTAAAGTGATGATGGATCGACATGCACCTGAAGCATTATGTGACACTGCAGAGAGTGGCTATAACGACTCCAAAGCACTCATCGAAAAGTGGCATGGCAAGGGCCGTAACCTTTATGCCATCACGCCTCGCTTTGCCCCAACCTCAACGCCTGAACAATTGGCACGGGCAGGGGAGCTAAAAGCCGAGTATCCTGATGTTTATGTACATACGCATTTGAGTGAAAATAAAAATGAAATTGCGTGGGTCAAATCATTATTCCCTGAGCAAAACGGCTATTTAGACGTTTATCATCATTATGGTCTGACCGGATCACGTTCCGTGTTTGCACACTGTGTGCATTTGGAAGATGCCGAATGGGACTGTATGCATCAGACCAACTCTACCATTGCGTTTTGTCCAACCTCGAATTTGTTCTTAGGCAGTGGTTTATTTCCATTAAAGAAAACATGGGAAAAACAGGTGAAAGTCGGCTTAGGCACAGACATTGGCGCAGGCACCTCATTTAACCAACTGCAAACCATCAATGAAGCCTACAAAGTTCAACAACTTCAAGGCGATAAACTATCCGCATTTGAAGCGCTGTACCATGCCACTTTAGGTGGAGCAAAAGCCTTAGATCTAGAGGACAAACTTGGAAACTTTGATTTGGGCAAAGAAGCAGATTTTGTGGTGCTCGATTTAAATGCCACGGCTTTACAAGCCTTACGTCAACAACGTGCCAAAAATCTGGAAGATGCTTTATTTGCCCTCATGCTGATGGGTGATGATCGTAATATCCATGCCACCTATGTGTTTGGACAATGTGCGTATGTCAAAGCATAAAACGGCTCGACCGAGACGAAAAACAGCGTTGAAAATTGGACTGATTGCCGTCGCTTGTTTGTGCTTACTCAAGCGTGACAGCACTTCCAAGAAAAACTGATTACATTTTCAACGGCAAAAAAGATGCATCTGCGAGCCAGATGTATTAAAATTGGTTCATCTTTAGAGGTGTTGCAAGTCAACACCTTTTTTATTTTTTTGATTTGCTTTTTTAGGTATCTACCCATGTCTGTTCAAATGAGCGTACTGATTTCCACTGAAGAAATTCAAGCTAAAGTGAAAGAGCTTGGCGCAAAAATTGATGCACACTATGCTAACAGCGACAAAGAGTTGGTGTTAATCGGTCTTTTACGCGGTTCTGTTATTTTTATGGCTGACCTTTGCCGCGCAATTTCAAAACCGCATGAACTCGACTTCATGACCGTTTCAAGTTATGGCGGTGGGACCGTATCTACTCGTGATGTAAAAATCTTAAAAGACTTAGACGGCGACATTAAAGATAAAGATGTCTTGGTGGTTGAAGATATTATTGACTCAGGCAATACCTTAAGCAAAGTCTTAGAAATTTTACAGACGCGTAATCCAAACTCAATCGAGCTTTGTACTTTGGTCAGCAAGCCTTCACGTCGTGAAATTGACCTCGATGTAAAATTTTTAGGTTTTGAAGTCGAAGATAAATTTATCGTGGGTTATGGTCTGGACTATGATCAAAAATATCGTCATATTCCTTTTATTGGCGAAATTGGTCTCTAAGCAAGATCAGATACTTAAGAGTGGCCGAAGGCCACTTTTTTTTATTTTTTGGTTTGTTTTGAACAAAAAAACAACAGTTTTTTGCATGTTTAGGCTATAGCTCTGCGCAGTTTTGATTAAAGATAAAGATTGAACATGTCGTAAAAAACAAATACATGATAACAAAAGGAGAGTTACTATGTGGTCACTCATTGTTGCGATTGTTGTTGGTTTTATTGCTGGTTTAATTGCACGTGCGATCCATCCTGGAGATGACAAAGCCGGTTTCATCATGACCACCATTCTCGGGATAGCAGGTTCTTTACTTGCGACCTATGGCGGACGTTTATTAGGTTTGTATGGAGAAAATTCTGCCGCTGGATTTATCGCTTCCGTCATTGGTGCGATCATCGTGTTGTTTATCTATAACCTTGTAACGAAAAAAACCCGCGTCTAATTTTTATAGCGCCATTAAAATACCCGCCTGTAGACGGGTATTTTTTTTATTTATATTTTATTCATACCGTACAACTGAAATTATTTGATCTCTTTTAACATCGATTCTAATTCAGCAGCAGGGTAAGCACCGGTTAAGATCGAACCGTTGGCAAAGACGATTCCCGGTGTACCACTTAGTTTTAAGCTTTTTGCTAATTTTAAATTTCGATCAATGGGGTTTGCACAGCTTTTCGCTGACTTCGGTTGAATTCCCTTATTGATTAAATTATCCCAGGCCATAGCAGGGTTTGAATCACAAAAAATCTGCTTCGATGGTGCCAACGACTGCGGTTTTATGGCTGTGACAAAAGTATAAATGGTCACATCATTAAGTTTTGCCAGTTCTACTTCAAGCTTCTTACAATATGGGCAATTTGGGTCAGAAAAGATCGCGATTTGGCGCTTCCCATTCCCCCTGACTGTTTTAATCGCATCTTGTAATGGGAGTTTATTCCACTCAGTTTTTTGCTGACTGAGGATCAATTGTTTGGTCAGATTTTTTTGATCTTTTAAACGGATCATGGAACCTGCAATCACATAATCCGCATTTTCACTCAAATACAAAACTTGATCTTCAACAAAGCCACTATATATGCCCGGCATTTCGGTACTTTGAATATTCTCAATTTTTAAACCGGGGTGCTTTTCTGCCAAGAGCTTTTGAACCTGTGCTGCATCTGCCAAAGCAAAAGTCGAAAGGGTGGTACTCAACGCCAACGCACATATTTTTTTCAACATAGACTGAACTTCAATATTTAATTGATTCAGCATTCTAAGCCTTAACGGGTGAAAGTCTTGGGCTTTTTTCAGTTCATTACGCAATAGCTACATGCCGTTTCACGTGGAACATATTAAGCTGCATCAGGTGAATTAATTTCAACAGACACATGTACTATTTCTTCATGAATCGACAGCTCTTGACGCACTTCATCTGCGCTCAATGCCTGACTGGTTTCTAAAGCCACAATACATGAAAACTGACCTTTACCCACTTTCCACACATGTAAATCGGTCACATCGACGTCGACAGGCAATTGCATTAAAACTTCTCGAATCTCATCAACGACAGGGTGATCCATTTCCGCATCCAGTAATGTTTGTCCAGTTTCTTTCATCAAGCCAATGGCCCATTTGCCAACTAGAACTGCACCGACAATCCCCAATAGCGCATCTAAAAAACCCCAGCCCATCCATTTTCCGGCAAATAAAGCCACAATCGCCAACACCGAAGTCACCGCATCAGCAACCACATGCATGAAGGCTGCTTTCTGATTGAGGTCGTGATGATGATCATGCTGCTCCTCATGGCTATGCTCATGATGGTGATGGTGATGGTGATGGTGATGGTGATGGTCATCATGCAATAACCAAGCACAGATCAAGTTCACCACCAGACCTAAAATCGCAATAGGGATTGCTTCGTTATAATGAATTTGGACCGGGTTGAATAAGCGTTCCACCGAATGAAAAGCCATAAATGCAGCAACAACCATCAATAATATCGCGCTGCTATAGCCTGCCAAAATTTCAATTTTCCAAGTCCCAAAGCTAAAACGAGCGTCTTGGGCATAGTGGCGTGCCGCACGATAGGCAAAATAGGCCAAGCCTAATGCCAACATATGTGAACTCATATGCCAGCCATCTGCCAATAATGCCATCGAATTAAAAATCCATCCGCCAATGACTTCTAACAACATCATGACTGCCGTTAAAATAGTGGCAATTAAGATCCGTTTTTGTGCGAGTGGATTACCTTCATCAAATTGATGATGATGAATTCGGATGGATGGGGAAGTTTTCATTAGGTTCTATGCTTAAATATACTCCCCCATAGTATATTTATTTTCGGGAGAAAGTGTTGAGTCATTTACATCAGGACAAAAAGATTTTAAATCGGGTTAAACGTCTACAAGGTCAGGTCAATGCGGTTGAACTGGCTTTACAGCAACCCGAAGCAGGGTGTATCGAGGTTTTACAACAGGTTGCGGCCATCAAGGGTGCAGTGAATGGATTAATGAATGAATTAATCGAAGCACATTTACGCCATCATGTATTGCCTCAAGATGCTGAAATTAATGAAGCAGAACTGGAAGAATTTGTAAAACTGCTTAAACGCTATGGATAACGTTACAACTGTGATTTGACCATAGAAAACAATCGGCATTAAACTGAGCCCATATTTCCTTCTTTCTCATGCAGCACAATATTGACCCTATTGACTGTACCTCTGCGACTTTAAAATGACCACATCTCCCTCTTGGCGACCATTTATCATGGTGAGCCTTGCACTCTGTATGGGCACTATTGGTACAGCGCTAGCTAGTCCTCTGTATCCCATTTATCAACAACTTTGGGGACTGCTGCCGAGTCATATCACCTATATCTTTGTTGCCTACATGTTTGGTTGCCTAGCGACCTTGCTGTTTTTAGGTCGTACCAGTAACAGTTTTGGTTTTTTAAGAACCCTGCAAATCGGTATGGCGTGCATCATCTTAGGTTTAAGCTTATCAGTGTTTGCCAGTAATGCACTGTGGTTATCTATCGGGCGCTTTATTATCGGGATTGCCTCGGGTTTAATCAGCACCTCAGCCATGCTTGGTTTGGTCTATACCATTCCTGAACCGCATAAAAATAATGCTCCACAGTGGAGTTCAATCATTACCGTGATTGGTTTTGGTCTTGGCCCATTTATTGGTGGAGTGATTGCCCAATTTTCGGAACAGCCTTTAGTCACCCCTTATATCCCTGTGATCTTTGGGGGGTTGGCGTATTTAATGGGGTTATTTTTTATTCGCACACCGAATTTTGAGCCACAGCCTTTTTCAGTGGCACCACATTTGGAATTGCCTGAAAAGCGTGATCATTCACGATTTTATATCGCTGGACTGACTGCCTTTTGTGCCTTTGGCTCCTTCAGCTTATTTGCATCACTCGCACCCTCTTTCGTCAAAGATGCGATCCCATGGCATGGCCCTTTGGTCAGTGGTAGTGCCATTGCAAGTATCTTGCTGGTTTCCGCTGTCGTGCAATTTATGGCGAAATCGATTCCTTCTGCAAAATGTGTCAATGCCGGCTTAATAGTGTTAATACTGAGCTATGCGCTCCTTGCGCTATGTATGACCCAACACTGGAGTGCATTGTTTTTTATTAGCGATATTTTAGTCGGTGTAGGGCATGGTCTAGGGCTTTTAGGCGCATTTGGCTTAGTTCATCAAATGACCAACAATCAAAACCGTGCTGCGGTGATCTCGACCTATTTATTTATTGGATATCTAGGCACCATTATTCCAATTATTGCAGCCGGCTATTTATCTGATCATTTTGGCTTGATGGTCGGTGTTTTAGGTTTTTGTATTGGCGTAGGCTTATTGTGTATCGGCTTATTGTTTTGGCACCGCAGTCTGAACACCAATTAACCACTGAACTTATTCAAGAAGCATCTTGTATTGGGTGCTTCTTAAACCCAAAAACAATTAAGAAACCCTATAAAAATCAATCAAATTAAATTAAGATCTTGTGTGATGTGATTCAAAAATTTAAAAAAATGCTAAAAATTCAATGTCAAATTAACACTGCGGAAAATCAAATCATCGCCAGCAGCGAATACGGGAATATTCACTATATTTTACCGTTTGAATCCTTACCGCAATTAGAAACCTATGATTTTATCGTTTGGGGCTTTTTACCCATTGCCATGCGCCTTGGCATCCCGCTGCATATAGAAGGACCTATTTCAATACAAACCCTCCACTCCGCACGGGAGGTTTCAACTGTCTGGGCCGCTTGGTTACCTGATTTATATCAACCAGTCATGCTCAGTGCTGCATCGATTATCCAAACACCACCGGCAAACCAAACCACTCAAAATTTAAGCTTTTTTAGCGGTGGAATTGACTCCACATATAGTACATACAAAGCTTTTCTTGAAAATGGGCAAGACTCTGATTGTCTCACTGTGCATGGAATGGATTATAAATTTGATGACCATGAAAAATTTCAGGCCTTAATGGATCAGACCCATGACTTTAGAAGCCAAGTTTTTAAGCAAAGTCGCGTGGTAAAAACCGATGCTTACACGCTGTACAGTAAATATGGCTGTAACCCTAAAGGTTCGCATGTCACACATATCTTTTCGCTGTTTTCCTGCGCTTCGATTTTTGAACATTACCAGCAATATCGAATTTCAGCCGATTACCGTTTAGATCAACAATTATTCGTTCATCCCTATGGCTCAAATACGGCATCCAACCGATTGATGAAGAACCGATCCGGGGTCTTAATCACCCTCGACGATGATGTCACGCGATCACAAAAAACCGCATTTTTAAGCCAATCTGACTTAGATTTACAAACCCTGTCGATCTGTGTGGACTATAGGGTTCGACCAAAAAATTGTGGTCAATGCAGTAAATGTATGCGCACCAAAGCCATGTTTTATACCACTAGCCCCGAAATTCCCGATATCTTTTTAGATCGTCGCTTTAAAAAACAGTGGTATCAATCCATTCCATTAAGTTCAAAAATTAATCGTGCATTTTTAATTGATATTTTGTTAGCGGTCGAAAAATCCTCGCAACAGCAACAATTTCCAGACTATGCAACACTCAAAGTCAAAGTTGAGGCTGTATCGAAAAGAGCAGCAATTAATCCTTTTTATGGGATGAAAATAAAAGATGTGCTGAGAACGATCATTAAAATCATTTTTGGCTCAAACCCACGCTAAAGCGATGCAAAAAAGCACGATGTTTTCGAACATCGTGCTTTGGATGGATCTATCCATAGGTGAAATGAGGAGCTCAATCGTTTTATTACTTTCCGATACAGAACGATCCAAAAATCTTACCGAGTAGATCATCTGCACTGAAATCGCCCGTAATTTCACCTAAGGCATTTTGCGCCAAACGTAGAGACTCGGCTACCAACTCACCCGCATGATAAACCACCAACTGCTCACGTGCTTCTGCAAGATAGCGCTGCGTGCGCTTCATTGCGTCTAAATGGCGTGTTCGAGCAATAAAGGTATCTTCTTCTGGTTGAAAGCCTGCATGCGCTGTAATCGCATCAATAAGCGCTTGAACGCCGGTTTCTTGTTTAGCCGAAACACGAATATGTCGAAAACCGTTTAAATCGGTCATTTCTGCGGTAGATCCCGTCAAATCGCATTTATTACCAATCAGCATCAAACGCTTCGGTTCAATATGATCGGCGAAGTACGCTTGAGCCAATTGTAGTGGATCTTCACCCTGACTTAAGTCATAGACCAAAAGTAACAAGTCAGCTTGCTCAATTTCTTTAATTGCGCGGCGAATCCCTTCTTTTTCGACGATATCACCAGTTTCACGTAAACCAGCGGTATCGGTCAAGGTAATCGGCAAACCATTGAGGCTGATTTTTTCATGTAAAACATCACGTGTCGTACCTGCAATATCCGTCACAATCGCACGTTCAACACCCGCCAAAGCATTGAGTAGAGATGACTTACCTGCATTGGGTTTACCGGCAATCACCACTTGTAGACCTTCACGCAGTAACTGACCTTGGCGAGCAGACTGCTGTACAGCATGGACCGAGCTTGCCACTTCATCTAATAAACCCAAAATCTTACCATCCGCCAAAAAGTCGATTTCTTCTTCAGGAAAATCAATCGCTGCTTCCACATGCAAACGCAAATGGATAAGTTTTTCTAGCACCGTATTGACCTTGCTCGAAAAGGCACCTTGTAATGAACGTACCGCAGAACGTGCTGCTGCTTGTGAGGTGGCATCAATCAGGTCGGCAATCGCCTCGGCTTGCACCAAGTCCATTTTGCCATTTTCAAAGGCGCGCATTGAAAATTCGCCCGCTTTTGCAGCAATAGCACCCAATTCAAGTAACCGTGCCAATAATGCATTTTGAATAACGGGGCCGCCATGACCTTGAAGCTCCACCACATCCTCACCCGTAAAGGAGTGCGGATTTGGGAAGCAAATCACCAAACCTTCATCCATGATTTCATTCGATGCATCATAAAACTTACGGAAACCAGCAAAACGTGCTTGTGGTAAGGATTGCTGCGTTAATGCTTCTGCAATGGCATAAGATTTGGGACCAGACAGGCGAATCACGCCGACACCACCACGACCCGGCGGTGTGGCAATTGCTGCGATGGTGGTTCGGTTTAACATAAAATTCACCTAAAAATTTTCAAACGACAGATAAAGAAAAATCCGCCTAAGATTACCATCTTAAGCGGATTTATTCAGCCCATCAGCAATGCTTAGTTTGCTGAGTCAGCTGCTTCACGTTTTAAACGGTCTTTTTCAACAGATTTGTTAATCAAACCTTGTTGAAGAATAGTAATACTGTTGTTACAGATCCAGTAAAGCACAAGGCCCGCAGGGAAGAACAACATAAATACCGTAAAGATCACTGGCATGATTTTGAAGACTTTCGCCTGCATTGGATCAGCCGGTTGTGGGTTCAAACTTTGCTGAATGAACATGGTCAAGCCCATTAATAGCGGCAAAATAAACCATGGATCCATCGCAGATAAATCTTGAATCCAACCTAACCATGGCGCATGACGTAGTTCAACAGACTCCATCAACACCCAGTACAAAGCAAGGAAGATCGGCATTTGGAGCAATAACGGCAAGCAACCTGATAGTGGGTTCACTTGTTCACGTTTATACAATGCCATCATTTCTTGCGAGAAGCGCATACGGTCTTCACCGAACTCTTCTTTCATGCGTTGCATTTCAGGTGCAATCACACGCATTTTCGCCATAGAGCGGTAGCTCTTCGACGACAATGGCCACAAGATCAGTTTCACCAGAATCGTCAATAGAATAATTGACCAACCCCAGTTACCCACTAAACCGTGGAAAAACTCAAGACCGACAAACAATAATTTCGCAATAGGCCATAACCAACCGTAGTCTACAGTTTGGTTTAAACCAACCGCCAATTCTTTTAATTCAGATTGGATTTTTGGACCTGAATAGAACGTTGCATCTACTTCTGCCACAGTTCCTGCAGGAACATTGATTGCAGGCGATGTGAACTGAATGATGTTCATATCATCAGTAGATTTACGTGACTCAAGTTTCGCAGCATAAGGCTGACCATTGGCTTGCGTTAATTTGATCTGTCCAGGAATCCACGCACTCACGAAGTAATGCTGAACCATTGCAACCCAACCGCCAGTTGCTTCAACATTCAATTTTTCTTCATTGAAGTTGGCAAATTTAAGTTTGTTGTAATGTTCTTCAGGCGTACCCCATGCACCACCAAGGAATGTACCTAAAGTGAAAATACCTTGATCAGATTTACCTGGATCTTCAGAGTTGTCGCGTTTAAGCTGACCAAACATCTGACCTTGCCAGTTCTGAGCACTGCGGTTCACGATTTTATGATTCACAACAACAGGGTATTCACCTTCAGTGAAGTTAAAGGTTTTAATAACCTCTACACCATCTGCTGTTTTATAAACCATTGGTACTGACAAAACTTTTGCTGTTTGGCCATCTTTACCCTTCACAGCTTTTGCGTCATTTAACGTATATGAAGATTTTTCAATTTCATAGGTTGGACGTCCTTTCGGATTGCTGTCAGGGCCATTAAGACCAATTAAGCCAGACTGAGCAACATAAGTACGTTTTGCATCGCTTTCAAGCATTACAAACGGTTCGTCGCTGTCTTTATTTTTGTCATGATTGAGTAATTCAATACGAACAATATCGCCACCCTTTGGATTAATCCAAAGATGGTAAAGGTCAGTTTGTACTGAAATTAACTGTTGACTAACAGGTGCAGTGGCATCTGTTGTTTGTTGTGTAGCAGCATTATTTGCTTGCGGCACATCAGTAGCAGCCGTAGCTGTCTGGCCATTTGGCAAATCGGCAGATACTTCATGCGTTACCACCGCAGCATTTTGCTGAGGTTTTTGTTCCGCATGTCCATAATCTTTCTGCCAAGCCAAAATGAGCAAATATGCGACAACAAACATGGCCCCTAGAATTGCAATCCTGGCCCATTGTTGCATAGGTATTACCCCAAGTGGTTAGAGTGATTTTGGTTCAATAAACGTTCACGAAAGGGTACAGCAACGTGAAGCGTTTGAGAATCTATTTGCTGAAATGAAATAAAACGAATTGCTTTTGATGGAACAGGATCATAGCCTGAACCGCCCCAAGGATGACAACGGCAAATACGCTGAACAGCTAGACACACTCCACGTACAGCACCATGTTGATGGACTGCTTCCAAAGAATATTGAGAACATGTTGGAATATAACGACAGCGTGGTCCCAATAAAGGACTAATCGCAATCTGATAGAAACGAATGAGCCAATGCAGTAAACGAACCATTGGTCATCTCTACGCTTGTGGGGAGGTAGCTATTTTTTTATGCTTATTTGCAAGGCGCTGCAATTTTTGCCAAGCAAATTGTAATTGCTGATGCAACTCTGCATTCGGTACCGCCTCTATGCCCATTTTTGGCATAACGACAATATCTAATACATTAGACTGCTGTTGATGCAGGCGAAAACTTTCGCGTGCAAGTCGTTTTACTCGATTTCTTTCATGTGCGCGGCGCACTTTTTTCTTAGCAACAACAATACCCAAACGGCTATTCGGCTGTTCGGAGATTTTTGCTAGAAATAAGAAATGGGGTTGATGCACTTTAAAAAGCGCACCATCGAACACACTTTTATAATCGGCAGCACAGTGTATTCGCACATCTGTGCTAAAGCCGTAAAGTGTTGTCATAACACCCAAGTCTTGACAGTCTTAACTGAAATTAAACAGTTAAGCTGTGACGACCTTTTGCACGACGACGCGCTAATACTTGACGGCCAGCTTTAGTAGCCATGCGAGCACGGAAACCATGAACGCGTTTACGTTTCAACTCAGAAGGTTGGAAAGTACGTTTCATATCGAAACTCCAAAAATGATCTTTCAGTAAAGGTTCGCGATTTTAGTGCTCATTGCTTGAGCTGTCAATGAAAAACACGCTTTCTTTCAAAATCTAGGCTGTGATATATCAAGATAGTATAAGGATTAGAAATCAGTCAGAAAGTTTTAAATTAAAATACCCACAAACTAAATCATTGTATATATTAATTATTTAAGTTATCTTCAAGTTTACTCACAGATTTATCCACAATCTCAAATTTGTCAATTGGTTTTTATGAATTTAAATTTGAATTTAAACTAACCATCAAGTTATCCCCAGAATGGGTCGATCTTATAAATAAATTCAAATTTTAAAATTTAAATTTATTACTATTAGTGTTGATATTTTCTGTGGAAAACGCATTTTTAGATTTAAAAAACAAATAATTACATTGTGGATAACGATGTTTTTATAATTTTGATAGTTTGTGGATAACTTTGTGCTACAATTTATCCACAGCTTGCGGATAAACTTATCCACACGTGATTTAAATTTAAATTTAAACTCAATTTGCGTTTTTTTGATCGATTTCGACTGATTTGTTCATGACAGATGTGGATAAGATGGTTAGAATGGCTGCCCGCTTAGGCGGGGTTGAATTATTTTTTTCGTACAATGGACTGAAATAGGGGTTTCACATGCTTTGGACAGACTGCTTAACTCGCTTGCGACAAGAGCTTTCAGGAAATGTCTATACAATGTGGATACGCCCACTAGTGGCAGAAGATGCAGGTGATAGTCTAAAACTCTATGCACCGAATCCGTATTGGACACGCTATATTCAAGAGCACCATTTAGAACTGATCTCTATTTTAGCGGAACAGTTGTCTGAAGGTCGGGTACGTAAAGTCGAGATTTTGGTTGATTCACGGCCTGGTGCAATTTTATCTGCAGCTGAACAACCTGCAACAACCACCGCAGCATTAGAGTCAACGCCGCAAGTGTCTGCACCGAATCGTCCTAAAAAAGAAAAAGAAGAGACGTCTTCAAAAAATAACCGTAAGCGTCAGCTTAACCCATTATTTACCTTTTCCTTGTTTGTTGAAGGCCGTTCCAATCAGATGGCGGCAGAAACCTGTCGTAAAGTACTTACACAACCCGGTGCTTCACAACATAATCCCTTATTTTTGTATGGGCCGACAGGTTTAGGTAAAACCCACTTAATGCAAGCAGTGGGTAATGCATTATTGCAAGCGAAGCCGAATGCACGTGTGATGTACATGACGGCTGAAAGTTTTGTACAAGACTTTGTGAGCTCGTTACAGCAAGGTAAGGTCGAAGAATTTAAGAAAAACTGTCGTTCGTTAGATTTGTTATTGGTGGATGATATTCATTTGTTAGCGGGTAAAGAGGCCAGCTTGGTTGAGTTTTTCTATACCTTCAACGCGTTATTAGATGAATCTAAGCAAATCATTTTAACCTCAGATCGTTATCCAAAAGAACTGACTGAGCTAGATCCACGTTTGGTTTCACGTTTTTCGTGGGGCTTATCGGTGGGTGTTGAACCACCAGATATCGAAACCCGTATTGAAATTTTATTGAAAAAAGCGGAAAGCAATGGCGTGGAACTTCCACGTAATTGTGCGTTGTTTATTGCTCAACAAGTGGTTGCCAATGTCCGTGAACTAGAAGGTGCGCTGAATAAAGTCGTAGCTATTTCTCGTTTTAAAGGCACTCCAATCGATCTAGATGTGGTGCGTGAATCGTTAAAAGATGTGTTGGCAATTCGTGCGCGCACCATCAGCACGGAAAATATTCAGCGTGTGGTGAGTGAATATTTCCGTATTCCACTGAAAGAATTGATTGGTCCAAAACGTACACGCATTTATGCACGTCCACGTCAGTTGGCTATGGGGCTAGCACGTGAGCTGACAGGGGATAGTTTTCCTGAAATTGGTATGGCTTTTGGTAATCGTGACCACAGTACTGTGATGCATGCCTGTGAAAAAGTACAAAGCCTGCGTGAAGAAGATCCAATCTTCAATGAGGACTATAAAAACTTGCAACGTCTGCTGCAAAGTTAAGTCTTTTCGTTCAAATTCTGTTCTTGCAATGCGGTATATTCTGCCGCATAGTACACTGCTAAAAAATTAATTTATTTTGTCTGTCTTCAGTTTTTAGAGGAATGTATCGTGCGTTTAAAAATCGCGAAAGAAAGCTTACTGAATGTTCTATCACATGTCGTAGGAGCGGTTGAACGTCGCCATACCTTAAATATTTTATCCAATGTAAAAGTACAGGTAACAGAGCAAGCTTTGACCATTACCGGTTCGGATCTTGAAGTGGAACTGGTTGCCAGCACATCACTTACTGAAGGTGCATGTTTACAAGCAGGTGTGACGACTGTTCCTGCACGTAAATTGATGGATATCTGTAAATCATTACCGTCAGCGGCATTGATTGATTTGCAAATTACTGAAGATCAACGTTGTATTTTAAAATCTGGAAACAGTCGTTTTGTATTGGGTACTTTGCCTGCAGAAGACTATCCATTATTAACCACTGAAAATACTCAAGGCACTCAAGTCGGTGTGACTCAGCGTGAGTTAAAGCGTTTATTTGAGAAAACATCTTTTGCCATGGCGGTTCAAGATGTGCGTTTTTATTTGACGGGTACTTTGCTTGAAATTGATGAAAATCAATTGCGTGCAGTAACGACCGATGGTCACCGTTTAGCGATGTGTGAAACAGCGGCAAGCTCGAATGCGACACAAGCAATGCAAGCGATTGTTCCACGTAAAGCCGTAGGTGAATTGCAGCGTCTATTGAGTGTTGAAGACGAGCAATTATCGTTGTTAATTGGTCGTGAATTATTAAATGTAACAATTACCATTGCCAGCCGTGATAAAGAGCAGGGTGATATTACCGTACGTTTCACCACAAAATTGATCGATGGTAAATTCCCAGACTACCGCCGTGTGATTCCACGTGGTGGCGATAAAAATGTGCGCATTGCACATGATGTTTTCAAGCAATCGCTACAACGTGTTGCAATTTTGAGTAATGAAAAATTGCGCGGCGTATTCTTGAAGTTTGATGCGGACACTTTACAACTTCGTGCCAATAACCCTGAGCAAGATGAAGCAATCGAAGATCTTGCGATTCAATATGCAGATGCACCGATGGAAATGTCGTTTAATGCACAGTACTTATTGGAAGTTCTGAATGTATTGGATGGTGATGATGTTGCAATGACCATGACAGAAGCGAACCAGTCGGTATTGGTACAAGATCCACAGCAACAAGATCAAACCTATGTTGTGATGCCAATGCGTGTTTAATTCGGACTGACGTCTCAATTATTATGCATATCACGCGTTTACATGTAGAACGTGTTCGAAATTTAAAGACGGTTGCACTCTCTGGGTTGCAGCCGTTTAATGTCTTTTATGGGCAAAATGGTTCAGGTAAAACGTCTGTATTAGAAGCAGTACATTTGCTGGCAACTGGACGTTCTTTTCGAACCCATATTCCGAAAAACTATATTCAAAATAATAGCCCTGACGCTGTCGTCTTTGCGCAGTCTGCAACAGACCGTATTGGTATGCAAAAAATGCAGTCGGGCGAGCAAGTGATTAAAGTCAATGGCGACCTAGTGGGGACACAAGGGCAGTTGGCTAAGATTTTACCGCTACAACTCATCGATCCACAAAGTACCGATATTATTGATCATGGTGCGAAGCCACGACGTCAACTTTTAGATTGGTTGATGTTCCACGTGGAACCGGAGTTTTACCATGCATGGCAATATTATGCACGGGCATTAAAACAGCGGAATAGTTTACTGAAATCACGACGTCATTTGAGTTTGTCTGATTTAGAACCGTGGAACAAAATGCTCAGCGATTATGGTGAGATATTACATAGTTTGCGCAGTAATGTGGTGGAACAGTGGACTCGATATTTTCAACAAGATCTCGAAGCCTTATTGCCTCATTTAACAGTGAGATTGGAATATAGTGCGGGCTTTCATGCTGAAACAGGATTGCTGAATGATCTGACCAATCAGCACTTTAAAGACTGCGAACGTGGCTATACTGAGTATGGTCCGCACCGTGCAGATTTAAGGTTAAAAACCGCTATGGGGGATGCAGATGTTGTGCTCTCTCGTGGGCAAAAAAAGTTATTGATCATGGCGTTAAAACTGTCACAGATTGCAATGCTACATGCTTGTAATAAGGAAACTGTGGTATTATTAGATGATCTGACAGCAGAATTAGATTTAACCGCACAACAGCGTTTAATTGAGCGTTTAAGCCATCTTGGTAGTCAAGTTTTTATTACCACTTTAGACCATGATTCAGTGCAAAAACACTTACATGATTTATCTATTTCTTATCAATTATTCAAAGTTGAAAATGGTACGGTGCAGGCTGTTGTGCAATGAAATACCACCTTTGGATAGACCTATTTTTCACTAGGGAGAAACCATGAGTTCAGAAGATCAAGCTGCTTCTCAAACAGAACAAACCATAGAAAAAGCTTATGATTCCTCTAGCATCAAAGTATTACGTGGTCTAGACGCTGTACGTAAGCGTCCGGGCATGTATATTGGTGATACTGACGATGGTACTGGCCTACACCACATGGTGTTTGAAGTTGTCGATAACTCAATTGATGAAGCGTTGGCGGGTCATTGTGACGAAATTCAAGTCACCATTCATGAAGATGAATCTGTAAGCGTATCGGATAATGGCCGTGGTATTCCTACCGACATTCACCCAGAAGAAGGTGTTTCTGCAGCAGAAGTGATTTTGACGATTCTGCATGCGGGCGGTAAATTTGACGATAACAGCTATAAAGTTTCAGGCGGTCTACACGGTGTAGGTGTATCCGTGGTGAATGCGCTTTCAAGCAAGCTCGAATTAACCATTCATCGTGCGGGTCAAATCCACCAGCAAGAATATAAACACGGTGATGCCGTGTATCCATTAAAAGTGGTGGGTGAGACAGATCGTACAGGTACACGTGTACGTTTCTGGCCAAGTGCTGAAACCTTCAGTCAAACGATTTTTAATGTCGATATTTTGGCGCGTCGTTTACGTGAATTATCGTTCCTGAATGCAGGTGTGCGAATTGTGCTACGTGACGAACGTATCAATTTAGAGCACGTTTATGACTATGAAGGTGGTTTGTCTGAGTTTGTGAAATATATCAACCAAGGCAAAACTCATCTGAATGATATCTTCCATTTTACCACTCAAGCGGATAATGGCATTGGTGTAGAAGTTGCATTGCAGTGGAACGATTCTTATCAGGAAAATGTTCGTTGCTTTACCAACAACATTCCACAAAAAGATGGCGGTACGCATTTAGCGGGTTTCCGTGCTGCATTAACCCGTGGCTTAAACAGCTACATGGAAAGCGAAAACTTACTCAAAAAAGAGAAAGTGGCGGTTTCTGGTGATGATGCACGTGAAGGTTTAACTGCGATTGTTTCGGTGAAAGTGCCTGATCCAAAATTCTCTTCGCAAACCAAAGAAAAATTGGTGTCGAGCGAAGTGAAAACTGCGGTTGAGCAAGCGATGAATAAATCATTTGCTGAATATCTTTTAGAGAACCCACAAGCCGCTAAATCGATTGCAGGCAAGATTATTGATGCAGCACGTGCGCGTGATGCAGCACGTAAAGCACGTGAAATGACACGTCGTAAGAGTGCGCTGGATATTGCTGGTTTGCCAGGTAAATTGGCCGATTGTCAGGAAAAAGATCCTGCATTGTCTGAACTTTACTTAGTCGAAGGTGACTCTGCGGGCGGTTCTGCAAAACAAGGCCGTAACCGTAAGATGCAAGCGATTTTGCCGCTGAAAGGTAAAATCCTCAACGTGGAACGTGCACGTTTTGACAAGATGATTTCTTCACAAGAAGTGGGAACACTGATTACTGCTTTAGGTTGTGGTATTGGCCGTGAGGAATATAACCCAGATAAACTGCGTTATCACAAAATCATCATCATGACCGATGCTGACGTCGATGGTTCGCACATTCGTACGCTACTGTTGACCTTCTTCTTCCGTCAAATGCCAGAACTTGTGGAACGTGGATATATTTATATTGCACAGCCACCGTTGTATAAGCTGAAAAAAGGCAAGCAAGAACAGTACATCAAAGATAATGATGCGCTAGAGACTTACCTGATTTCAAATGCAATTGATGAGCTTGAATTACACATCAGTGCAGAAGCACCAGCCATTCGTGGTGAGGCTTTAGCGGGTGTGATTGCGGATTATCAAACCTCTCAAAAGAGTTTGCATCGTCTGACTGTACGTTATCCTGCAAGTGTGTTGGATGGTTTATTGGCAGTAGAAGGCTTTAAGTTAGATCAAGCAAATAACCAAGACTATGTACAGACTTGGGGGGAGCAGCTACGTGCCAATATTGAGAAAACTCAGCCTAGCTTACGTCCTGAATTAAGCTTAGAAACGTTTGAGCATGAAGATACCGAAGGCAATAAGTCAGCGACCTATTTCCCGCGTATTACCATCTATGTTCATAACTTACCGCACCAATACTTGTTAGATTCAGGTCTATTGGGTTCAGGTGAATATGCGCGTTTGCTCAAAAATTCGAAGAGTTGGTTCACATTATTGGAAGAAGGTGCTTACCTACAAAAAGGCGAGCGCAAAATTCCAGTGAGTAGCTTCCATCAGGTTTGGCAAAACATCCTACAAGACTCACGCCGTGGCATGATGATTCAGCGCTATAAAGGTTTGGGTGAGATGAATGCTGAACAGCTTTGGGAAACTACGATGGATCCTGAGAACCGTAACATGCTGCAAGTAACGGTACAGGATGCGATTGAAGCTGATCGTATGTTCTCTTGCTTGATGGGTGATGATGTGGAACCACGTCGTGCTTTCATTGAAGAAAATGCGTTAAATGCGGATATTGATGCCTAAATTCTGATTACAGAATCATTCAAAAAAGCACTCTTCGGAGTGCTTTTTTTTGTGCTATCTTAAATAAAATTGAATATTAAATCACCAATTTGTGTTTTATAAAATTGACTTATTCTGATGCTAAGCTCAAATCAAATTGAACTTAGCAGCTAAAAATAAGAGGTCTATATATGATGGACAATCAACTTGAACACATTCGTGACATCTGGGTAAATGCATTTTTTACCGGAAATTATACCGTTCTTGCCGAATACGAAGATGAGCACTTTAAGGTGGTTTATGAGCAAGACGGGCGTGTCGAAAGTAATTATATCCGCTATGAACGTATTGCACATGCAGTGAAAAATGGGGTTTGGAAACCACAAAAACCAGACGTAGAATTTGAAGAATATGAGTTTAATCGTGACCAAACTGAGTGCAAAATTTTAATTGGTTTAGCTGAAACACAGCAGCAAATACAGGAAATCTGGCATTTTGATCAAACCTGGAAAATACAAGAATTACGCTTTTTAAAGGCAAAAAAAGTCCATCCTTCTGCCTTATCTTAAACAATAAAAAGTTTAAATTGATGTCGTGAGTGGAGATAAAATGCATCCATCTTGCAAATGTGGATAAGTTTTGTGAATTTTCACATTTAATAGTGTTCAACATCAAAGTCATTTATAATTGTGGATAATATTATTTAAAAATATTTATCCATAAAAAAATGGTTCGATGTTTTGAATTTAAAAAATAAAAAATGAATTTAAAACTAAGATTTGAATTTAAAAATGGCTTTTGTGGATAACTGTGGTAATGAGTTTGATGTGAAGTATATTTTTTTGAATTCATTTACAAAATTAGGGTAAAAGCGATCGCTGAATTTTTAGATTCTTTCCGAATAGAAATGCCTTAACGATGCAATAACCAGTTGGATATGAACATTCGATTTTTTAAATATTTTTTAGATTTATAGTGTGATTATTATTGTGAAGTATTAATAAAAAATCGCCGTGGAACATTTAAATTTCACGGCGATTGATTTTTTGAGCTTAAGTTAGGTTTTCTTAATAATGCAAATCTAGGGTTTTGCTTTTTAAATTAAGCCTCAAAACTACTTTCCATTTCTTCTAATTCCATCATTAATTCAAGCATTTGCTCTTCGACAGATTCAAGTTTGGCTTTTAATTCTGTTTGCTCATTCATTAGTTTGAGTAAGTCATCTTTACGACTGGCTTCATATAAAGCACTGTCTGCTAATAATTCCTCGATTTCGTTTAAGCGTGGCTGAATTTTGCTGATTTGCGCTTCATTTTTTTCAATGTTTTTACGAATCGGGCGGGTCAATTCACGCTGACGTGCAGCTTCTTTACGCTGCGCTTCTTTATCGACTTTAGAAATCGTCTGTTTAGTTTCAACTTGAGATTTGATGGGAGTAGGGGCTTGTTGGCTATTTTTCATCATGTCAATCCGTGCTTGACGCAGCCAATCGGCATAAGCCACGAGGTCACCATCAAATTCGCGACATTTCCCATGATGTACCAACAATAATTCGTCACAAACGCTGGCAATCAATTGACGTTCATGCGAAACCAAAACCACAGCACCTTCAAAATCTTGCAGCGCCATTGTTAGAGCATGACGCATATCAAGGTCTAAATGGTTGGTCGGTTCATCTAGAATTAAAACATTGGGGCGCTGCCAAACAATCAAAGCCAAAGCCAATCGTGCTCGTTCACCGCCTGAAAATCCTTCACTTGGCGTATCCATGCGTTCGCCACTAAAACCAAAGCTACCTAAGAATGAACGTAATGCCGCTTCACTGATTTTTTTGTCAGCGATTCGAGATAATTGCAACATTGGGCTGGCATTGCCATCTAGAGCATCCATTTGATGCTGTGCAAAATAGCCAATATTCAACAGTTCCGAGGCTTTGCGTGTCCCTTGTAATAAGGGAAGATCACCAACCAAGGATTTAATTAAGGTTGATTTACCAGCACCATTCATTCCCAGTAAACCAATGCGACTGTTTGGGGTAATCTGTAAATTCACATTGGTGGCAATCAGTTTGTCACCATAGCCTATATCGACATGTTCCATTTGTAACAGTGGTGAGCTCATTTTGGTTGGCTCACGGAAACTAAAGGTAAATGGCGTATCGACATGCGCGGCAGAAAGTTCCTGCATGCGTTCTAATTGTTTAATACGACTTTGAGCCTGCTTAGCTTTAGTGGCTTTAGCTTTAAAACGGTCAATAAATTTTTGGAGATGTGCACGGGTTTCAAGTTGTTTTTCATAGGCTTGTTGTTGTTGTGCCAAGCGCTCAGAACGGGTGCGTTCAAAGGTTGAATAGTTGCCGGTGTAAAGCGTCAGCTCTTGATTTTCGATATGTAAAATATGATCAGTCACCGCATCTAAGAAATCACGGTCATGTGAAATCAAGATCAGTGTGCCTTCATAAGCTTTTAACCAATCTTCTAACCACAAAATCGCATCTAAGTCTAAGTGGTTGGTTGGTTCATCGAGTAATAATAGGTCAGAACGGCTCATCAGGGTACGCGCAAGGTTTAAACGCATACGCCAACCACCAGAAAAGCTTGAAACATTGAGTTGGGACTGATGTTCAAAGAAACCCAGGCCGGCCATCAGTTGTGAGGCTTTTGATGGAGCTGTATAGCCATGGATTTCATCAAATCGGCCATATAAGTGTGCCAGCGCTTCATTGTCTAATTGTTCTGGATGTTCAAGTTTATGTTGTATTTCCCAATATTCTTCATCGCCTGAAAGAACGAAATCAATCGCTTTCATATCGAGCGCTTTGATTTCTTGCGCCATATGCGCGACGGTCCATACCGCAGGACGAGTTAATGAACCACCATCAGATTCCATTCCACCTAAAAGTGCAGAAAAAAGAGTCGATTTACCTGCACCATTTACACCGGTTAAGCCGATTTTCCAGCCTGGATGCAATTGCATAGATGCTTTTTGAAATAAAACACGCCCACCGCGACGAATGGAAAGTTGGTCTAACTGAATCATGGAACTAACTAAACAAGAAGAATGTGAGGCTATTCTAATGGATGGCTTTGCAAAAGAAAAAACAAAGCATCGCAACCATCTGAAAAAATGTGACAGATTCCACGTATTTAGGTATATTGAATGGGCTTTAGTATTAAAAAAATATTTCAAGTTGTTGTTTTAAATGGATTAATAAAACATATTGGGAATATAAGAAATGAGAAAAGGAATTTTAATTTTATCGCTTCTTTCAGGTGTGATGTCTGCACAAAGCTATGCCAATCAGAAGGTCTGTGTGTTCGATTTACTTGGAAAAGCAGGGGAATCTTATAAGCTAATGGAAGAGTGGTCTCTAGCCAGTAAGGCATGGGGAGCACAAGTTCAACTGATTTCATATCAAGATGAATCCAAAGTCGATAAAGATTTTAAAGAAGGGAAATGTGACGCATTTTATATGACCTCGATGCGGGCACGTGCGTATAACAAATTTGCTGGTTCGATTGATGCCATTGGCGGTGTACCGAACAATACCATCCCACAAAAAGCCATTACCTATGTCTTAGATAAGCGGAACAGTAAGCGACTGATTACCAATTCAGGTAAAGATAGTTATGAAGTGGCAGGGATTGGGCAAATTGGTTCAGCCTATATTTTTGTCCGTGATCGCAATATCAATAATTTAGAAAAAGCTGAAGGTAAAAAATTTGCCATTTTGCATTATGACTATGCGCAAAAAGAGATGGTCGACCGTGTCGGCGCTGTGCCAGTCATGTCGGAAATTTCCAATTTTATTCGCAAATTTAATCAGGCCGAAGTTGAAATTGTGGCTGCGCCGGCTTATGCCTTTAAGCCACTCGAAATTTCAAAAGGCTTAGGCACTACTGGGGCGATGGTTAATTTTCCTGTGGTGAATGTCACGGCAGACCTGATTATTCGTAACAATAAATTCCCAGATGGTTTTGCTGAACCCTCTCGGCAATGGTTCGTTAAACAATTACCGAAAAGTTTTGCCATGGTAAAACGCATGGAAGCTGAAATTCCTGCCAAATATAAGATGAATCTCAGCAAAGATGATCAGTTGAAATATCAGAAAATTTTGCGTGAAGGACGGATGGATTTAACCAAACAAGGAATCTACGACTCCACCATGATGACGGTACTGAAAAAAGCACGTTGTACGATTGAGCGAACCAATTTTGAGTGTTCAGTGGCGGGTGAATAAGCTTTTTTCTGTATTTCTTTGTAAAGTTTCATAAAAAGGCTGTAAATGCAAAAAGCATTTTTTGCATACAACATGATGATTATATTTATAATTTTGCCTTAAATAAAAAAGTGATATTAATCACAAAAAAACAGAATGTGCCAAAATGACATAAATAAATGGAGTAAATGCTCTATTTTTTTTAAATTAACTTGCTTAATATCGGCGTTGTGTAAGGACACCTCTGAACCATAAAAAGATTTGAAAGGAAAATAGAATGAAAAAAACGCTCCTATCATTGGCTACATTTGCTGCAATTGGCTTTGCTGGTTCAGCTCAGGCAGCAAAAGTAGATATCTGTGTATTTGACTTACTGGGTAAGTCAGGTGAGTCATACCAAATGGCTCAGGAATGGGCGCTTGCAGCAAAAGGCTGGGGTGCTGAAATTAACTTAATTCCGCGTCAAGATGAAGCAGTAGCCGACAATGATTTTAAAGCGGGTAAATGTGATGGCGTATTTATGACGGCAATGCGTGCTCGTCAATACAATAAATTTGCAGGTTCGATTGATGCGCTTGGTGGCGCACCGAGCAATGCAATTGCGCAACGTGCGATTACCTTTGCATTAGACCAACGTAATGCTGCAAAAATGGTCAGCAACCTAGGTGGTAAGAAATACGAAGTGGCGGGTATTGCTCCACTGGGTTCAGCATTCATCTTTGTCAAAGACAAAAAAATTGACTCAATTGAAAAAGCAGCAGGTAAAAAGTTTGCAGTATTAGGCTATGACGAAGCACAAAAAATTATGGTGCAACGTGTCGGCGCTCAAGCTGTGGTTTCAGATGTATCTAACTTTGTGGCGAAGTTTAATAATGGTCAGGTCGATATGGTGGGTGCGCCTGCGTATGCCTACAAACCATTAGAGATTTATAAGGGTTTAGGTACCAATGGTGCGATGTTTAACTTCCCAGTTTTACAAGTGACCGCGGACTTTATTATTCGTCCTGATCAGTTCCCAGCAGGCTTTGGTCAAAAATCTCGTGATTGGTTTGTGAAACATTTACCGAAGAGTATTGCGATGATTAACCGTTTAGAGGCGGGTATTCCTGCGAAATATAAACTTAACTTAAGTGCAGAAGATAAAACCAAATATCAAAAATTATTGCGTGAAGGTCGTATGGATATGACGAAACGTGGAATTTACGATGCAGGCATGATGTCAGTATTGAAAAAGGCACGTTGTTCTGTCGATAAAGCCAATTTTGAATGTTCACTTAGCGGCGAATAAACTGATATTTAAAGAAAAAAGCCTGGATTTATCCGGGCTTTTTTTCGCAAATGCACAGGTCATTTTCGCCATTGAGTCAGCAAAATATTCAGGTAATCTAAATTGAAATCGAGGGCTGTGAGTATATTTAATCATACTCCGCATGACCCAAAAATCAAAAAATGGTTAAAACAAAAACAGTAAAAAACAAGGAAAGTCAGTATGAAACAATGGACAAAGGCATTGAGTATTGCTGCTGCGTTAATGGCGGTGAATGGCGTAGCTCAAGCAAAGCAAGTGGTGTGTGTATTTGATTTGGTTGGTAAAAATGGTGATGTTTTTACCCTGATGAGAGATTACCAATTGGCGGCAAAAAACTGGGGCGCAGACATTGAGCTCCGCGTCAGTCAAAATGAAGCGGTGATTGCGGAAGATTTTAAAGCCGGTAAATGTGATGGGATCAGTGTCACAGGTATGCGTGGTCGTCAATTTAATAATTTTACCGGTTCTTTAGATGCGATTGGTGCAATTCCAGATTTGAAACTTGCGGTTAAAGTGATGCAAGGCCTTGCGAGTCCAACGTTTGCAAAGAGCATGGTCAATAGTAAATATGAAGTGGTAGGTGTGATTCCTGTAGGTGATGCCTACCTGTTGGTGAATGACCGTAGTATCAATACTGTCGCTAAAGCAGCAGGTAAAAAAATTGCGGTGCTTGATTATGATGAAGCGCAGAAAATTATGGTGCAACAGGTGGGGGCTCAAGCGGTCAGTGCTGACGTGACCAATTTTGGCTCTAAATTTAACAATGGTCAGGTGGATATTATTGGTGCACCTGCAGCGGTGTTTAAACCCTTGGAGTTACATAAAGGTTTAGGTAGTAAAGGTGCAATTGTTAATTATCCAATTTTACAAGTGACGGGTAATATCATTATTCGCCCAGATAAATTCCCAGCGGGATATGGGCAAAAATCACGTGATTGGGTCAAAACACAATTACCTCGTGCATTCACGATATTAGGCAAAATGAAGTCAGAAATCCCAGCTAAATATTGGATGGATGTTCCAACGGCAGACAAAGCTGGCTATCAAAAAATGATGCGTGAAGCGCGTATTGATTTGACTAAACGTGATATCTACGACAAGCGAATGATGAAATTATTATGGCAATTCCGCTGTAAACAAGACCCGAAAAACTTCGAATGTGCATTACAGGACGAAAACTATAAATAAGTTTTAAATGAATCTTGAGAAAAATACTCTGATTTAACTTTAAACTGTGAAGACTGACCATATATTGAGTATGTTATACTTGAAACATGGTCTTTTCTTTTTAAAGACACCCCAATGACTCAGAGGAATCCATCATGAATGCTCAAGCACTTGTGCTGACTGACAATGCTGCCAATAAAGTACGCCAATTGCGTGACAGTGAAGGTAATCAAGACCTCATGTTACGTGTATATGTGACTGGTGGTGGTTGTTCAGGTTTCTCATATGGATTTAATTTTGCAGAAAGCCAAAACGAAGATGATGCTGAATTTATCAATGAAGACGTGAAAATGTTGGTGGATTCACTTAGTTATCAATATTTAGTTGGTTCAACAGTCGACTATATTGAAGGTTTAGAGGGTTCTCGTTTTGTGGTACAAAACCCGAATGCGACAACCACGTGTGGATGTGGATCTTCATTCTCGATCTAATCACGATGATGAATTGAGCCATAAAAAAGCCCTCATTTTGAGGGCTTTTTTAATGTTTAAAATCGATATTAGGCTTCAAATTTTAGCGCTTCTAACAGATCTAAAATCACTGTGGTCACGTCTTGACTCAATTGATAATTATTAAAAATTTCATAAGCCGTAATGGTGATATCGGTATCACTCGGAAGCAGGCGTTGTTCTTCTTCGATGAGGTCACGGATCGGCAAAAGGGTTTGTTTGACTTGTAAATGCAAGACATCTTTAAACTCAAGATTTTCGTCTTCGAGTTCAATTAATTGCTCATTAAAAAATGGTAAAAGTACCGCATGGAGATAAGGTTGAATTTCGGTAATATCAAAAAGCTCAATATCACGGGTTTGTTCAATCGTGCTGATGTGGTCATTCACTTCAATTAAGATATGGTAGTAACTCACATTGCTCTCCACGGAAGATGTCATTGATATAAGGGGATTATTGCAGATCAACAATAACATGAAATGCTGATTTTTGTTGGTGAATCCTACAATATCCTTATAAATTGTATGGTTTTTTATGCTCAGGGCACACTAGCGATAATACAGTAAGCTTTGGTCTGCTGGCATCAGTTTAAAGTTTTCTAATTGTTGCGCGCCTAAGATTGGGTACATTAATGCAACAGGGTCATTATGGTGAGATAAGCCGAGAGCATGTCCGAGTTCGTGGGCAAGGGTAAGGCGTAAATCATCTTCGGCATCAAATTGATAAATCTGAATCTGATCGCCCATAAAGACACCTTTATGAAACTCTCGAGCAGGAAAGCGCTGACTGGCTTGTATCACGCCTGCATTATATTGATCGATTTGCTGGTTATAGCTTAAGACTTGTTGGTTAAATTGATCATTTTGCTGATTAAATCGATCTATTTCTTGGTCTAATTGCATCGCTTGTGCTTTAACTTGCTCAAGTTCTCTTTCAACGCGTTGCATATTGGGGCCTTGTGCATGCTCGATTCGGCTCCAATTCATACGTTCTTGCGACAGCTGTGCGATTTCCGCACGAATCATGGCTTGTTTTGATCGGAGCTGTTGCTCATTCATCTCCAGACCTTTTCTCGAATTTGCTAAGTTCTCGGCATATAAATCATTACGGGCTTTATCTGCGGCTAAGGTATTTTGGACTTGCTTATAGGCATTGTATTGTTCTTGGCGATCATCATAAATTAGATGGATCGCCAGTTGTGCATTTGGGTCATAGATAAATAACGGTTTGAGTGTCCCTTTATGCCATATCTCTGCGGCTTCTTGGCTAAGTTGAATGACTTGTTGCTGGCTTAATCCAAAACGCGGATCGACATCAGCAACCCGATAACGCAAACGGGTATCGAGAGGGTGTAAAATTCGATCTGAAATTGAATTAAATTTCAGTTGAGGATGCTGCTTGGTTTGAAAGATCCAGCAAGTACTCAAAACGATGACAACAATAATTAAAATCAAACGCATAGCGTCGCAAAACTTGATTATTTTGCATTAATTTAACTGAAATTTAGTGCTATGCAAATCTAAGTTTAGATTGATAGTGAGTCGAGAAGAATGTGGCTGTTTGAACGTTTGCGTGTTATTTGAATATTGCCTGATGCAGATAAAATCATCCACAAAAAAAACCGCGCTTTCGCGCGGTCTTTTTGAGCTTTGAAAGACTCAGTTAAAGCGACAAATTATTTTTTGTCATCTTTCACTTCAGTGAACTCAGCATCTACAACGCCGTCATCTGCTTTTTGAGCTTGACCTTCAGCGCCTTGGAAAGCGTTAGGATCAAAACCTTCAGCACCGCCTTGACCTTGTGCAGCTTCATAAGCACGTTGAGTGATCGGCATAATGATGTTTTGAAGTGCTTCAGTTTTCGCTTTGATTGCATCTACATCGTTTTCTTTAGTCGCTGCTTCGAGCTCAGCTACAGCAGCATCGATTGCAGATTTCTCATCAGCAGTTACCTGTTCGCCAAGATCTTTTACTGCTTTTTGAGCAGAAGAAACAAGTGCATCAGCTTCGTTACGTGCTTTCGCTAATTCTTCAAATTTACGATCTTCTTCAGCATTCGCTTCAGCATCTTTGATCATCGCTTCAATTTCAGCATCGCTCAAACCAGAGTTAGCTTTAATTTGAATTGATTGCTCTTTACCTGTGCTCTTATCTTTTGCAGATACTTTCAAGATACCATCAGCGTTGATGTCAAATGATACTTCAATTTGTGGTACACCACGTGGAGCAGGTGGAATATCGCCCAATTGGAAGTTACCCAACAATTTGTTTTGTTGAGCCATTTTACGTTCACCTTGGTAAACTGAAATGTCTACAGCTGGTTGGTTGTCTGCAGCAGTTGAGAACACTTGAGATTTCTTCGCAGGAATCGTCGTGTTTTTCTCAATGATCGCTGTTAACACGCCACCCATTGTTTCAATACCAAGTGTAAGCGGAGTTACGTCAAGAAGAAGTACGTCAGTTTTATCACCTGAAAGTACTGCACCTTGAATCGCAGCACCCATCGCTACAGCTTCATCTGGGTTCACGTCTTTACGTGGCTCACGGCCGAAGAACTCTTGTACTTTTTGTTGTACAAGTGGCATACGAGACTGACCACCCACCAAGATTACGTCAGAGATGTCAGAGGTTGAAAGACCTGCATCTTTAAGTGCAATCTTACATGGTTCAATTGTACGAGCAACCAATTCAGCAACTAAACCTTCAAGTTTAGAGCGAGTCACGTTGATCACTAAGTGTTTAGGACCAGTCGCATCTGCTGTGATGTATGGAAGGTTGATTTCTGTTGCATTCGAAGAAGAAAGCTCGATTTTTGCTTTTTCAGCAGCTTCTTTTAAACGTTGAAGTGCAAGCGGATCTTGTTTCAAGTTTACGCTTTGTTCTTTCTTGAACTCTTCAACCAAGTATTCAATTAATGCATTATCGAAGTCTTCACCACCAAGGAATGTATCACCGTTTGTAGACAATACTTCGATTTGTTGGTCGCCATCAAGGTCAGCGATTTCAATGATTGATACGTCGAAAGTACCACCACCTAAGTCGTAAACCGCAACTTTACGGTCGCCTTCTTTTTTGTCCATACCGAACGCAAGTGCAGCAGCCGTTGGTTCGTTGATGATACGTTTAACATCTAAACCAGCAATTTTACCTGCATCTTTAGTCGCTTGACGTTGAGCATCGTTAAAGTACGCAGGAACAGTAATTACCGCTTCAGTTACTGTTTCACCAAGGTAGTCTTCAGCTGTTTTTTTCATCTTTTTCAAGATTTCAGCAGAGATTTGTTGTGGTGCAAGTTTCTTGTCGTTTACATCAACCCAAGCATCGCCATTGTCAGCTTTGATGATTTTGTAAGGTACAAGGCCGATATCTTTTTGCACAGCTTGGTCTTGGTACTTACGACCGATCAAACGTTTGATTGCAAATAATGTGTTTTTAGGGTTAGTCACTGCTTGACGCTTAGCAGATTGACCGACAAGGATCTCGCCATCTTTATACGCAATAATAGATGGAGTTGTACGAGCGCCTTCAGCGTTATCGATTACTTTTACTTTGTCGCCTTCAAGTACTGCTACGCAAGAGTTTGTAGTACCTAAGTCAATACCAATGATTTTCGCCATTTGGATGTTTCCTCTAAAATTCTTTTATTCCCAAACTCTTCCCTTTCTCAAAGGGAAATAAAAAGGGATTTACTTGTTATCCGATATGAGAGCCAATCAAAAATTTTCAAGTAATATTGGTTAAAATTTTTAATTCGTCTCAGAAAATTTGGGTTTATGCACCAACCATAACCATAGCTGGACGTAATAGACGACCGTTTAAGCTATAGCCTTTTTGCAATACTGTCCCGATTTCATTCGATTTGGCATTTGGATCGATGCCCACTGCTTGGTGAAGATCTGCATTGAAACCATTTGCAGTATCTACAGCAACCACACCAAATTTTTCTAAAGTGTTGAGCAATGATTTCAGTGTAAGTTCTACACCTTCAGATAAACCTGATTTTTCATCACCTGCCGCAGCAATCGCGCGTTCAAGGTTATCAACTGACTCAAGCAATTGTTTTGCAAATTTTTCCAGCACAGTATCTTTATGCTTTTCAGATTCGCGTTGAATGCGCTCTACACTTTTTTGCGCTTCATATACGGCATTTGCAGTACGTGCTTTTTCAAGTTTTAAGCTTTCTTCTAAATTGGTGATTTGTGCTTGTAAATCTTCAACTGAAACTTCAGCTTGCTCGTTTTCAGCTTGAGTTTGCTGTTCTGCTTGCTCTTGTTGAAGATCTTGAGCGTCTTGGTTTTGCTCAGTCGCCATTGATTTACTCCGTTTAAATGGGTTCTTAAACATGTTCAGTCCTTATAGCTGTGCGTTCAAACGACATCGATGCGTAACTGCCATGCGTTTTGAATTCATGATTAATAGAAGAAATCGGGGCAGGGGATAAAAATTCAAGCGAAGTCAGCGATTAAATGCAGTTTTTTATTCAAAAAAATGGTTTTTCAGCCAAATATCGACTGCAAAATTAAATTCTATGAAAATATAAATTATTGATTTGAATGTATAATCATATTTTGATCGGATTTATAGATTTTCATCATAAATTTTAACGGTTTCTCTTTGTGCCTGAAAATTTGCATAATTTATCTATCGGAAGTGACCATATCCACTGGAGAGAGGGATATGGTGACTACCTTTAGATTTTAGAAACACTTTTCCATGCTGATTTCCCAAGAATCAGCATTTTTTTTGCCTCAAAAAATAGTGGTTAATATTTATACATAAAAACTCTTAGTATCAGTTTTATTAAATATTTCACAAAAAATGATCAGCACAGTATTCTCTGTTTCAGATTCTATCGCTGTAGTTTCTGAATTTATTTCGAATGTGTTTTTCATGGCCTGCTTCTCTCATAAGCAGGCTTTTTTTTGCATGAAATTTATAAAAACAGCCACTTAAGTAACTGAGTTGCAAGTTTTGTTGAACTTTGTTGTATTCAAAAGCTTTGATCACGCTTTATTTAAAACCATGTATAGTTATTTTATTAATAAAAAACAAAGCACTTGAGTTAAAAAAATGATGTAAAGCCTTAAAATGAAAGAAAACCGCCTAATTAATAAAACATTTCATAAGCTGTACCGTGCCTCGTACAAAGTACAACTCAGAAGGTGGGAACTTCACAGAATTATTTTCCATTATGACTCGGGCAAAGTTGAGCTTTGCTTTTAATGATTCAATGAAGGAAATAATGAAGATGAAAAAAATTGGTTTATTCGCTGTCGCAGTTTTAGGTTTTGGTTTAGCTGCGGTGGGTTGTACTGCTCAAGAAACTGTAGAATCTCCAGAAACCGCACAAGTAACGTCTGCAACTGAAGCATCTGTAACGACAGAGCAATCGGGTGCTGTGGTTCAAGCAGATCCATCAGCTCAAGGTGCTGAAGTTCAATCTGCGCCTGCACCGCAACCTACAGTTCAGCAATAAGATTGTTTAATGCTCTCTGACCTGTAACAACAGGCAGTCAAGAATAGACAGAAGATAGGATGCCTCTTCTGTCTATTTTTTTTCTATTGCTTTTTTTTACCTTTTCTATTTTTAGTGAACGAAAAAAAAGCCCATCATGTAGATGAGCTTTTTACTTTTAACCGATCTGCAAAAACAACAATTAACGGCGATTTTCCCACGCGCGACGACGTTCTTCAGCCGCTTTACGTTGTTGATCTGATGCCTTTCTTAAATCTTGAAAATTTTTTTTGCGCTCTTGCTCAATTTGTTTTCTACGATCTTGACTGGCTTTACGGCGCTGTTCTTCTAAGCGCTGACGCTCTTTGCTGACTTTTTGACGATCTTGTTCAGCATGTTTACGACGTTCAGCTTCAGAGTATTTACGCTGTTGTTCTAGACGTTGACGTTCGAGTTCGTTTTTACGACGATCCCACTCTTGTTGATTTTTACGATTCTGTTCCCAGTTACGCTGGTCAAGTTGCTGCTTTCTACGTTCGAGCTCTAAACGATTACGTTGTTGTTGCTGACGTTCCCATGTACGGCGGTCTTGTTCATAACGACTGTCGTAACGGCGATCATAACGATTATCATAGCGTCGATCATTATGATCATAACGGCGGTCATAACGTTGATCATAACGTCCATCGTAGTAACCATCTTCAGGGAATGCTACGCAGCCTACAGCCAAAAAAGCAGTCGCAAAAGACAGAAGGATGATCTTTTTAGCCATGGTGAGTATCCTTTATCGAGAATGGGTTAGCATAATCAACCCATAAAACTTGGGTAAATTGTCAATGACAACTCTATAAAAGAAGATTAGCTTAACTAGGTCTGTACTATGTATGTCGATGTTGAGACTTATATGTGAATATGGTCACATTTGACCTAGATCATGTAGAAAGTATGAAGAGCATAATTCGAAGGATAGAGCATGTTTGCATTGAATGAATCACTTAAAAATATGAAAGATAAAGGCCAAGGTACGGCTGCTCGGTTACTTGATCGTCTTCCTAACTTTGCCAAAGAAAGCCTCGCAAAACGTCTCGATTATCCGTTTATTTTTCCAGAATTAGATCCGCTGGTGAAATGCATGATGGCGGCTCAACTCAAGCAAGGTAAATCAGGCTTTGTGACTGAAGACTATGTGAAGTCTCGTAAATTATTTGATTTACAGATGGAGTCGATCAAGACCAAGCCGACCTTTGTGAAACAAGTGCAAGATATACGTCTACCTTTACAAAGTGCTACGCTGTTTGCGCGTCATTATCATCCTGCTCCAAATAAAAAATTACCGATGATCGTGTTCTATCACGGTGGTGGTTTTGTGGTGGGTGGTCTAGACACGCATGATGAAGTTTGTCGTTTATTGGCCGTGCATGCCAAAGCACAAGTTTTAAGTATAGATTATCCACTCACGCCAGAGGCCAGCCCAGCTCAATTAATGCAAAGTTGTGAAGATGCCTTGGCTTGGACTTATCAAAATAGTCGTCAGTTTAAAATTCTAAAAAATCGAATTGCGGTGGCAGGGGATAGTGCAGGCGGCAATATTGCTACTGCGGTTGCACAGCGCAGTGCTCAAAAAGTTTTTGCCCCGCAAGCTCAACTATTAATTTACCCAGTAGTGGATTTCAAGAGTCGCCACCCATCTTTCTATGCTTATAAAGATGGTCTAGTTCTGACTGAAAAAGATATTGATGTCGTAACTGCTTTATATGCGGAACAACATGCAGTGGCCTTGGATGATCCATTAATTTCACCGACCTATGGAAAATTGGCAGGTATCGCACCCGCGTATATCGTGACAGCAGGGCATGACGTTTTACATGACGAAGGTGAAATTTATTCGCATAAACTCCGTCAGCAAGGGGTGAAAGTGTTTTATCAAGAATATACCGATCAAACCCATGGTTTTATCAATTTAACCCCGGTTTCGCACCGAGCTAAAAAATACGTGATCGAGATCAGTACGAAGTTCCGTAAATTTTGGGATAAACGTAGCTAATCATTCCTTTATATAAAGTAAACCCAGTGTTTCACGTGAAACACTGGGTTTTTATTTATTGAGTTATTTATCTTGGATTTTTGCAGCAGGAAAAACGAGGCTAAATTCTGGGACATAAAAGCTTTGCAATAATCGTGCTTCGGCAAAATTTGGAAAAATGTCCTGTGTGTTGTGCCATTCTACCTGTTTCAGTTTAGAGAGCCGTCCGCGAAACTTCGGTGAAAATTGATAGCGCTTACCTTCCCACGCTTGTCTGATTTGCAACATCGCTGCAGGGATATGATGACTATTAATATAGAAAGAACGCTGTAAACGTGATTTTTTTAAACGGATCTGCATTTTGTGTTGTTCAACTTCTATAGTACAGACCACTTCATTGTCATGTTGTTGCCATTCAAACTTTGCCAACTCTTTAGGAATGCCCCAGAGTTTTTGGCCATGAATGACAGAGATATCTGTCGAAACATAAATCTTAGGTATCGAACTTAACCTTTTCTTACTCCATAAAGGGTGATCTAAAATCAGCAATTCGTCATAAGGACCCACAGGCGAATCATGGTATCGGACCAATAACACCTGAACCACACGACCCAAAGCTGATGTCGCTAAACGGAACATTTGCGCTTGTTGGATAAAACTCGGAGAGAGCCAATAATTTAAAATAAAAGCATCGCCACGCAGTTGCCAAGGCGGTAAATGTGTCAATGGAGTGTCCGACGGTATTATTTGCGTCATCATTGTTCTCGTTTTAATAATGGCAGAATAATTACTTTTTAATCATCAAAGACTAATATACAGTCAATAACAAGTACGAGATCAATCAGAAGAGTTAGCAAATGTTAAAACAGATTTTATTTATTGTAGCACTTGGCTGTGTGAGCTTAAGCAGTTTTGCTGCCAATACTATTGTCGAAATGAAAACCTCTCAAGGCAATATTGAAATTGAACTATTCAATGACAAGGCACCTATCTCAGCAAAAAACTTTGAAAGCTATGCAAAAGAAAAATTTTATAACGGCACGATCTTTCATCGCGTGATTCCTGGATTTATGGTTCAGGGTGGGGGCATGGATGCCAAGATGCAGGAGAAGCCAACAAAAGCGGCGATTAAGAATGAATCAAGTAATGGCTTGAGCAATAAGCGTGGCACATTGGCAATGGCACGGATGAATCATCCTGATTCAGCAAGTAGTCAGTTCTTTATTAATGTTGCAGACAATGACTTCCTCAATAAAAGTGCAATGAATGCGGGATATGCTGTTTTTGGCAAGGTCAATAAAGGTATGGATATCGTCGATAAAATCGTAAAAGTTCCAACTGCGAACTATGGAATGCACCAGAATGTCCCTGTAAACCCAGTGGTTATACAGAGTGTGGTGATTAAAGCAGCACCTGTAAAACACTAAGCACACAAAATAGGAAAAATATTTTACATGATATTTGTAATAAATATCATGTATTTATGTGAATAAAGTGTGTTTTTTGAACCATAATGGTGCATAAAAATAAAACACTCGTGTTCTTTGTGAGTGAAAAGCACTTGCACGTGTAAGAAATTGCCCTATAATGAGCACCATACCGACGAGATAGACAGAAACGAACGAAACGCGAAGCGTTGAGTTGTTAAGTTTATCGAAGTCCAGCTTCTAGCATTGACGAGATGTTAGAAAGATCATTAAGAGATTATGAAGAACAACTTGTGTGGATTTTTACTGATTGATTGATCGAAATTATTTTCATTGATTGATGGTAGAAATTACTCGAAGTTTATTTGAGCAAATTTTTGTCAGTAATTGATGAGCCAAGATTGGTACCCTTTAAGGTACTATTGATTTTAAACTGA
>NZ_VOZO01000017.1:0-27523 GCF_013419715.1 Acinetobacter sp. YH12063
CTAGACAAAATGACACCAAATGAGTTTTACTATGATCAGCTACCCCAACAAAACAAGGTGGCTTAACTAGAGCGGAATATCACTTATAAATACGCTTTTAGTTGTTCAAACAAGTGGAACCACCTCTAAGCTTAGGTCGACCTTTGGTGGACACTGTATATGATTCTAAATATCCCAATATGAAAGAACTTCGTGTGCAACACCGTGGCAAACCAATTCGAGCTTTCTTTGCTTTTGATCCATTAAGACAAGCGATTGTGTTATGCATTGGTGATAAAAGCGGTAAAAAGCGTTTTTATACAGAAATGCTGGCAATTGCAGATGAGCAATACACTTTGCATTTAAAGAGTTTAGGAGATTCCTAACATGGCAAAAAGTTTACAAGAGTTATTGGCAGCTCGCTCTGCTGAAAGCCAAGCTCGTATTCAGCAAATGGCAGAAGAACTGATGCTTGAACAGCATCTTCACATGATTCGTGAAGAGTTGGAAATGTCTCAAAAAGAATTAGCAGAAACTTTAGGGATTAAACAGCCTTCGCTTTCTGCAATCGAAAACCGTGGTAATGATTTAAAAATATCAACCATGAAAAAATATGTAGAAGCAATGGGGGGAAAACTTCGTATTGATGTCGAATTGCCTACAGGTAAACATATCGGGTTTAATGTTTAATTAAAAAAGACCGCTTAGGCGGTCTTTTTCTAATTTGAATTACACTTTTTAATATGATTAAAAATTTTCTTACATAATTCTCTAGCTTTAGGTGTTAATTCCCAATCAGGATACTCATCAAAATCTTTAATAATTTCTCGGCAGAATTTTAATTTATCTTTAATTGTACCTACGCCCATGCCATCTGCAAAAGCTGTTTTAGTAGTAGAGGAGGTGGATTTTTTGATTTTTTCATCAAGCAATCGACCAATGCCATATAGGTTATTATCGAAATAATTATCTTCTGTAATACCATCTATCAAAGAAATATCATAACTCTGTTTTACATTTTTAAGTCGAGGAAACTTTGCTTTTGCAACTCGAAGAATAGAATCTTTAGGTAAAGTATTTTCAGTTTCTTTACAGTCCAAAATAATTAAATTTTCTTTATTTAATTCCTTTCTTAATAACTTTATTTTTTCAGAATTTTTTTGTATGTCGCCATCAGCAATTAATAGCATGTCACTTGCAACTGCAGTTGCACTTTGACCACGGTCTTGCTTTAAAAATTCGATTCTTTCTTCCCGTGTTTTAGGATAATCATCATCAAAAGACCAATGAGATAAATTACTACCCGCATATTCTACGAAAGCGTAGTGATAATTAGGCATGAAACGACGATAATTTTTATAAAGCTTTTCATCTGAGTTTTCTAATTCAGATAAATATTTTTCCATATATTTAGTGATATAAAGCCGATCCGTAATGCCTTCAACCCAAATCGTACAGTTGGCTAAATAAACCGAAGAAGGGCGCACACCTAATGAAGCAAGTAAGTCTCGATCTCGGTCACAACGGAAAATTTTAAAATCAAATTTAGTAGGAGCTTCTTCTTTAGGTTGTTTCACAAATTTTTGAATCATGACTTGGTCTGATTCATCTGCCATATCTAAAAGATGGTTTGAGTGTGTAGTAAAGAAATAATAATGAGGTGTTTCGTTTAAGTAAAAATTCATCAGTTGACGAACCATACCAGCATGCATGTGCAATTCAGGTTCTTCTATAAAGAAGGCATGTGCTTCGGTATTTCCTGCGTTGTCTTTACTTTTTATATAAGCTTCATAAGTTAAGATAATTGCTTGTTGTAAGCCATCACCCAACTGTGAAATAGGGAATTGTTGATCTTTACCAATTTTAATATTTACAACATCTTGATCATGCTTAGGGATAAGTGAAACAGTCTCATTGTCAAAAAAATACTGACTTAATTTTTCTTCATAATCTTTAATTAGTTCACGTTGCTCAGGTTCACCTAATAAATGGACTTTGAGTTCATAATATAGACATTCACCAGTAATAATATTTTTGGAATCGAATTTGCTTTTATCTAAAAAATAGTCTTTTTGAGCACGCTCAATATAAGGCTGTCTATTTTGTTGTTCTGTGACGGGGCGCATACCTCGTAGGATTGGTATATAAAATCGGTTTTGGAAAACTTTTGAAATTTTAGTAACTTGATCATCAGTTATTTCGAAAAGACTATAGTCTTCAAAGCATCCTCTTATTTTGGCATCTCTTTCTATATATCCTTTAATAGACGAATTTAGATACACCAACTGACTAACTTTATTTTCTTCTAAATCTCGAATCAAATCTTTGAAATTATGTTTTAAATTTGAATAACTCGAACTAAGTACGAATTCTGCCTCTAATTTTGGTAGACGGGACTTTAAGATTTTTAAATTTTTTAATAGTTCAGGAAAATTATAAAAGCCACTAGGGTAGTTACTAATAAACAGATTTCTTAAAAATCTACTTTTTCCTGCATTATTTTTACCAATAAAAAAATTAAGTCGTTTAATTTCTATAACTTCTTTATTATCTGTGTCAGTATCATTGTCAGAACTATAATTGTCTAAATTTTCAGCCCAATAATATAATTTTTCTGTCATAAAAAATCCCCTAAATATAGGAGCTAATTTAGCAATAAAACACTGCTTTTAAAAGATAATTTATAAATACATAAAGCAATTTTATCGTTATTGATTCAACGCTTCATTGTCCAAATGCTCTCTCAAAATGCGTCGCAATTCTAAAATGGCATCCGCAGACTCATGAATTGAATGTCCACCATTGAATATCTTTTCAGACACCGCGCCATCTAAATGAGAACTTGTATAGGGAACAATGCCATCCGACATTTTGCTCGGTTCAGTACTTTGCGTCTGATTCCCCATAATAGAATGATAAGGAATATCTTTATTTGGCATGATGTCTGCGGTCAACAGCATAAAACGTGATTGTTGACTTAAATCTGCCGGCCCAGACTTAATCAGGCCCATAGTTGAATTTTTTGCATTCGGGATTTCAACATTGACATCATTTAAAAAACTTAAAGGCAATACCACGATTTTTTTCGCCAAATTGGTAAACCAGCGGTCTGCATAGTCAGTACCATGATGCGGTGCGGCAATGAAAATTGCACGACTAACTGGCTTCAATGCTTTAAAGACAAAACGATCGCGGATAATTGGATGACGTTGTAACTGTGTATTTTGTTCATAGTTCATGAGTGGAATAGCTTGAGCGGAAATATCTGCATCACTAACCAATAAACGACTGATGATGCCGCCCATACTATGTCCGATAATGACAGCATCTTGAGCCGAAGGCGTATTGGGCTGAACAGTTGCAAATGCCTGTTTAAGTAAAGCATTGATTTGAAAACGACTCTCAAATATTGGCATATTGGTTGAGTAAAACACTTGCCAAACTTGGTAATGATCACGTAGTTTTTGATCACCCATAATGTTATTGGTCAGGCCGATCCACGTTTCAGGACTGCTGGCTAATCCGTGAACCATGACAATAATCATTTTTATTGGGTTGATACGGCTCTAACATAAACACATGTGGCATGCGCAAATGTTCTTCTTTATTCAGAAGTGTCCAATAGCCAGATCGTCCTAATTTATTTTCGGCTAACCAAAGACCATAAGGCACAGAATAATTGGCTGTTAGTGTATAGGGCTGAGATTCAATTTTTGCCTTTTTAAATTGATAGGGATTAAATAATTCAACTTTAAAGTCTGATTGCGGCGACAAAATTTCACTAATGCTGCTAATGGTCTTGGCAGGCTCTGCTATCGCACTGACTGATAAATAGCGTGCTGTATGGATATTGGGGTTGGGTTTATTTGAATAATATTGTTCAGGATCTAATACAAAAGGCTGCGCAGCAGACAGATCCGTGGCTTTTTTGACTAAGACAAATTCAGAACCAATTCCTTCCTGACGGTTAATGGTTTTTAAGCCTGAAAAATTAAAATTATAGCTCGACAGTAATTTATCAATGTCCGCATTTTTGATTTCAGGATAATGTTCATAGTTAAAATGATAAAGTGATGAACCTAACATTAAACTTTCAGGCATTTGCTGATAGTCAAAACGGGTGAATGATGAGGTGATTAAACGTGATAAAGCCACATTATAAAAGGTGCGGACTTGTCCCTGACGCAAATCAAATAAGCGTTCTTCAGGGGCTTGAGCGGATTTAAATAGATAGACATAGCTGTAGCGCAGACTGAAATCAAAGTCTGCAAGCTGTTGATCCATACACATTTTTATTTTGCTTGATGCGAGTTTTCCGCTGTGTTGTTTTAAGCTTTTTTTGCATTGTGGATTTTGATCGGCGCTTAAAGCACGTGCCATGTACAGCTCACTTGCTGCTGCATAGACTTGAGCAATATCTAAAGTTTCATTATTACGCATTTTGTGAATACAGCTTTCAAGCGCATTTAAACAAGATTGGTCGCTTTCATTCACCATTAACAGGATTTGATGGCTAAATGTACTGAGCTTCTGATGGGTTAATATGCTATCTGTTTTATTATTTAGTGACGCACTGAGTTGATTTTCTTGTAATTTGACCAATTGGCATCCACTAAGCAAACTCAGGCTGATGATACACATAAAACGAGCGGGTAAATGCGTGAAAGGCATCATTGGAAAGGTCACAGGCATCTATTTTTTGTTATTTTAACCTTTATAAAATAGTAAAAATAGGGCAGGTGTTACAGCGCTCAATCCTAGAAAATTACTACGTATGTATCCTTTCTAACTAAGCTAATGTTCGAATGCTGTGATACCGAAAAGTTGATTTGAGATTCAAACACTGTCACGTGTTAAATTTAATCTAATTGTGCTGCTGATTTTTTAAGGTCATATTGAGCAATTTATGATGAATGAATCTAAGTTTATCCAATACCGGATTCGACAACGTAAATGGATAAGCATCATCTAAGCCCATGCTGCGGTTCAACGCATTTAAATTAAAGGTCAAGGTCATCCAGTGTTGCAGCAATAGGTCAAAATCCTGAGCGCCAATCGGGTTCTCTTTCAGTTCTAAATTATTCAAATCTGACTTATTGGTTTTGACCACTAATCCTGCATAGTAGGCGGTTTCAAGAGTGTCCATCATGTGCAAATAATGCGCCCATGTTTCCGCCCAATCTTCCCAAGGATGCGTACTGGCATAGGAACTAACATAGTAATCCGCCCAATTTTGCGGAGCACCGTCATTATAATGACGTTTCAAAGCTTCACTATAATCTTGTCGTTCATCACCAAACAGTTCTCGAAATTCCTCAATCAGTTCAGGGTGTAAATGTTTGATCAAATCAAAATAATAATGACCGCTTTCATGTCTAAAATGACCTAGAAGTGTACGGTAGTTTTCACCCATTTTTATACGCGTTGTTTCGCGGTAAATCACATCTGCTTCACTGGCATTCAAGGTAATAACTCCATTGGCATGACCGGTCATAACAGGTGTATTTTCTGTTGGCATCAGAAAATCAAAACGAAGTCCAAAACGGTCATCTTGGCTGCGTTTAGGACGCGGCATGGTATTGAGCTGCTGCATTAAATACAAAAAACGCCTTTTGGCATGTTCCAATCGTGCCCAGTACACAATATGGTCTGGGTTATCTAAGTTGGGAATGGTGTGCGTGAGCAGGCAAGACTCACAATAAATTTCCTCACTGTCAGCAGGCACCATCCAGTTACATACCTGATGATGCTGATAATTATGACAAGGTTTAAAGCGCTTTCCCTTTATTTCAGGATTTAAGGCAAGCCATAACTTACTGCTGTGCTTTTCAAAACAGCCCATTTGCTTTTCAGAGGCAATATAACCCAGCGCAGTCTGACAATTGACACAGTGTGAATTGGCAAAAAAGATTTGGTTAGAACATACCGCGCAGCTGAAATACTTCATAGGCGTTGAGTGATGAATAGAATGATCAATCAGTATAAATGATGTTCAATGTTGATGAAATAAATTGAACTTCGAGTTTGTTGCATGTCGGTCAATGCTCTTGCTTAAGAACAACGACCTTTAGAAATAGTCTTTCATCAAATAATACATCGCAGCAATAGTGCAAATGAGTCGCTATGAGTGCACTTGTTGCACAAATGATGAACAATAAAATCTATAAGAAAGTTAAAAGTCCAAAAAATCGATCATTTTTTGTATTTCTCACTTGGCACAGATTCTGCATTTCTATCGATATTACGAAATAAATATTTTGTATTACTTAAACAGGAGATGCATATGAACCGCCATCAATCTGCAACATTTCTGCATCAATTAAAGCATTTATTTATTGAACTACTGAGCACCCGTGCGGGTTTCTATATTCAGCAAAAAAAATAAGGAAAAACAGTGCCTAAACAAAAGCTGGCGCGTATCAGTATTACAGTGCCTGAAAAAACAGTCGATGCTTTGGATCAAAAAATTGTCGATCAGCATTATGAAAGCCGTTCTCAGGCCATTGTCGACATGATCAATAAGCATCTGATTGCCGATCAGGAGCAGCGCAACGAAGTGATGGTTGGCACGTTTACCTTACTTTATGACGCAAGTAGTACGGCGCTACGTATTCAGCTTTTAGATTTACAGCAGCAGTTTTTAGAACAAGTGGTGAGCTCGCTGCATATTCAGCTTGATGACCACAAAATTTTAGAAGTCATGATTCTGCAAGGCGTTAGTTCAGAGCTAAAAGTCATCAGTCAGCATTTTTCAGCACTTAAAGGTGTGATTAAAGGACATTTGGAGTTGATGGACGCTGTAATGCCGCCAATTCCGCAAAATGCAAAGAATTAAGGAGTTTTAAAATGGGCCAATTATATCGATCGCAAGGTCAGTTTAAAGACCGAATCACAGACCAACAGCAAGCACATGCTAATGCAGGTAACCAAAGACCAAATCGTGCAAAGCACAATGCTCAATCTGTCAGCAATCCGAATACACCATCGTTTTTGTACACCAATACCAAATTTAACTGTAATGCCATCGGGGAAATCGCACTATGATCAAAAAAGCCTGCTTATCTGCATCCGTTTTGACCGCCATCTTACTAGGTGGTTGTGACAATACGGCCAAAACACCTGAACCAAATGCTCAGGCAGAAGGCACTGTCAATACAAAAGCCATCACAATTGGCTATAGCGACTGGCCTGGTTTTGTCGCATGGCAAGTTGCTATTGAAAAAGGCTGGTTGAAAGAAGCCGGTGTCAATGTGGACTTTAAATGGTTTGATTATTCAGCTTCATTATCTGCATTTGCGGCTAATCAGTTGGATGCTGTTTTGGTCACCAATGGCGACAACTTAGTCACGGGTTCTGGCGGCACGAAAGGCGTCATGATTATGGCGACGGACTATTCTGCGGGTAATGATGTCATCATTGCTAAAGATGGCGTCAATAGCCTTGCCGATTTAAAAGGAAAAAGTGTCGCGACTGAAAAAGGCTTGGTTGATCATTTGCTTTTAGCGACGGCTTTGGATGATGCAAAAATTCAAGCTTCTGAAGTGAAGTTGGTCAACACCATGACCAATGAGCTGCCACAAGTATTTGCAAGTCCTGATATTGCAGCGATTGCCGTGTGGCAACCGGTCGCAAATCAAGCTTTGAAAGCGGTAGCAGGTTCTAAAATCATTTATACATCGAAAGATAAACCCGGTCTGATTTACGACACATTAACCGTCAACATGACGCATTTATCTGCCAACAAAGAAGAATGGAAAAAAATCATTCAAGTTTGGGATAAAACGGTTAAATACATCAACGACCCTGCAACGCATGCCGATGCAGTGAAAATCATGTCAACCCGAGTTGGTGTTGACCCTGCACAATATGAACAGTTTATTGGAGGCACACATTTATTGGACTTGGCTGCCAATAAACAAGTCTTTAAAAAAGGTACAGGATTTGATTCACTTTATGGCTCGAGTTATCACGTGAACAAATTTAATGTTGCCAATGGCATTTATAAAACCGAAATGGATGTCGATGGATCAATCTATCCAACGTTGGTTGAAGAACTGAAATAAGTTGAAATATAGCTAAAAAAAGCCCTGAATGATGTAAAAATTTCAGGGCTTAACAACATCAAATTAATATCCATAAAAAAATAACGAAGGGCAGAACTCAAGCTTCTTCATCCATCGCATTGGAATAAAACTTCACACCCAATTTGATTCGGTCACGGCCTTGGCTCATACGCCAGCGGTTGGTATCGCGCAGTGAATACACACAGCCGCAGTATTCCTGCTGATAAAATTCTTCTTTTTTACTGATTTCCAGCATACGCACAGCACCGCCATTTTTACGCCAGTTATAGTCCCAATAGGTTATTCCGTCATAATGTGAAGCTGAACGATGCCCGCAGTCATTAATCTGCTGCATATTTTTCCAGCGTGAAATACCCAATGAACTGCTGATTAGGCTAAAGCCATGTTCTGCCGCATATAATGCAGTACGTTCAAAGCGCATATCAAAACACATGGTACAGCGGAGGCCTTTCTCAGGTTCATTTTCCATGCCTTTGGCGCGTTCAAACCAGTTGTCAGTGTCGTAATCACAGTCGATAAACGGAATGTTGTGTTTTTCTGCAAAGCGGATATTTTCTTCTTTGCGGATTTCATATTCTTTAACTGGATGAATATTGGGATTGTAAAAAAAGATCGAAAAATCAATACCAGATTCAATTAATGTTTCCATGACTTCGCCAGAACAGGGCGCGCAGCAAGAGTGTAATAAAAGTTTGTCATGACCTGCTGGGAGAGTCAGTTTCTGACGTTCAAGTTTGTTTGACATAATAATAAGGTATAAATATAAACCTTATATTTTAGCGATTCATGTACCTTTCAAAGCTCGAATATGCTGATTATTTCTAAGTTTGAGCTGAGTCAGATTCAGTACAGTGACTTAAAATTGAAACAAATTTAAAGATCTATTTGTTTTATTTCACGTTCATCTGCTGATTCCATTCAATTTGAAAATCATGTGCCAATTGGTCTAATTGAGTTGCTTTAAGGTTTTTAATCAGCACTTCTTGCGCTTCAAAAAAGGCATGATCAAGTGCCCGATTGACCACCAGTTCTACCAAGCAGTCTGGCTGCATATTTTCATTGCCAATGGCGAAAATAGAAGGTTCACCGACAGCAAGGTAAATGTCATACAGCGAAATGTCATGCAGGGGTTTAATTAGACTCCAGCCGCCACCTGGGCCTTTTTCAGAATCAACAAATCCATGTTTTTTTAAGCCAGACATGGTTCTACGCACCACAACAGGGTTTGTTTCCAGCATTTCGGCAATCTGATCTGAAGTGAAAGGCTTATTTTCACGTGCCATATGCAACAGGACATGTAGCATTCGTGAAAGTTTACTGTCTTTACGCATGAGGAAATAGATTATTGGGGGAATTTATAGATTGTAACATTAAAAGTTTCTTATACGCATATTAAATGATATAGTAACTTTAAAAGTTACATATAGGGCGTTATGAACATGAATTATGAAGTTGTGATTATTGGCGGTAGTTATGCAGGGCTTTCTGCGGCTTTACCTTTAGCACGTGCACGTCGCCGTATTTTAATTATTGATGCAGGGCAACGCCGTAATCGTTTTGCCGAACATTCACATAATTTTTTAACCCAAGATGGCCGTTCCCCAAGTGCTATTGCAGAAGACGCTAAAGCACAATTAGAAAAGTATTCAACGATTTCATGGCTTGCTGAAACTGTTACAGATGTAAAAGCGGTTGATGGAAAATATTCAGTTATCGCAGGTGATCAGCACATTCAAGCTGAAAAAATGATTATTGCGACTGGCGTACGTGACGAATTGCCTCAAGTTGATGGTTTGGCCGAACGTTGGGGGAAATCTATTTATCACTGCCCATATTGTGATGGCTATGAACTGAATTTAGGTGAAATTGGTATGTTGGCTTCGGGTATGCATTCATTGCACATGGCGTTGATGTTGCCAGATTGGGGCAATACTACTTTATTTTTAAATGATGCAATTGCAGTAGATCAATTGGATAATGAGTTATTAGCGAAGCTTTCTAAACGTCAAATACAGATCGAAACGCGTAAAATTGACCATATTGAAGGTCATTGTGACGTTGTAATGGCAGATGGTGAACGAATTAAATTGAATGGCTTATTTGTTTCGACTGTTACTCGTCTGCAATCGAACTGGATTCATCATTTAGGTTTAGAAATCGACTGTAATGAATATGGCGAGGCCATTAAAACTTCGCCAGCAAAAGAAACAAATGTCAAAGGAATTTATGCTTGTGGTGATGTCACACGTTCAGGCGGTTCAGTTGCTTTATCCGTAGGTGATGGGGCAATGACGGGGATTGTCGTGCATAAATCTTTTATTTTTTAAAGTGTTGACAGAGCAATTTACAAATATAGGGCAAGTATCTAAATGATAAATTTGGGTACTTGTACCTAAATATAAGAAATGAAAATCCAGTTAATGATTTGATCTTTTCTCAGTTTAAGCTGAGTTTAATTCACTTAGAATAATAAATAGCCACATTCTAAAAGTGGACATTCTTATCAATCAGCTTCATTTAAACATCAAAAAATCAGCAGAATGCTGATATGAATATGCATTTAATAAAATCATAAAGTATTGTTTATACAAAGGTTAATTTAAGTTTATTCTACGGGTTAGTCAGTTTTATAGTGCGCGCATTGAGCTAAATTGAAATAGATTCATCTTATAAAATTGCTAAACATGAATTTTATTCACTTTGTATTTAGGTTAAATCATTTTTATTCATCTTAAGATTCACGTATAAATTACTCCATACAGAAATTTTGATTATTTTAATTTTAGGGTCGTGAATCTCCATGAGTAATAAATTTGCATGTTCAATCAAACGAATCCGCTTTGATGAAAACTATAAACCAGCTGACAATACACGTCTAACAACGAATTTTGCTAACTTGGCGCGCGGTGAGCACCGTGAAGAAAATTTGCGCCGTACCTTGGCAATGATTAATAACCGCTTCAACACTTTGGCCAGCTGTGATAACCCAAATGCTGACCGTTATTCACTTGAAATTGACATCATTTCTGCGGAGCTGGATGTAGAAGGCAATGGTCAAACTTTCCCGTTTATTGAAACTTTAAAAAGCACCATCATCGACCATAAGACCAATGAACGCATTGAAGGCATGATCGGCAACAGTTTTTCATCGTATGTACGTGACTATGACTTCAGCGTAGTATTGCCAGCACTCGGTTGCAAGTTCAATGAAAAACCAGAAGATTTTGGCGATTTACATGGCAAGCTGTATCAACACTTGATCAATTCAGAGGTATTCAAAGCTGAATTTAAAAAACAGCCTGTCATCTGTTTAAGTGTTTCAACGACAAAAACCTATTACCGTACTGCAAATGTGCATCCGATCTTAGGTGTGGAATACACTAATGATGACTATTCACGTACCGATGATTATTTTGCAAAAATGGGCTTAAGCGTTCGTTACTTCAAACCTGAAAATGCGACTGCGCCATTGGCATTTTATTCAGCAAATAACTTGCTGAGCGACTATACAGATTTCGAACTGATCAGCGCGATCAGCACCATGGAAAGCTTCCAAAAAATCTACCGTCCTGAAATTTACAATACCAATGCGACAGCAGGTTTAGTGTATCAACCAAGCTTAAGCTTTGGCGATTACTCATTAACTCGTATTGTGTATGACCGTGTTGAACGTGGTCAGTTGGCGGTTAAACAGGGCAAATGGACAGAAGAGAACTTTATCCAGCCATATAAAGACATTCTGAATGAGTGGGCGGCTAATTTTAGTATTGAAAATGCAGACGCAGCTTAATTTTAAATCATGAGTGATTTAAAGCAGCTGTTTTAAAGAATATGTTTCATGCATCAGTTAATTTGTGATCAATATTTATTTCATAAAGAAATTTCCCTCTCCTTTTAAGGAGAGGGTTAGGGAGAGGATTTATATGAAATGCTCCCTCATCCTCTTGCGGAGTATGCTCCTCATCCCATAGGGAGAAGGGACTTTCAATATGAATTTAATAATCAACTGATAACTTTTTGGTTTTTGCAAAATTTAGAATATAGAGATAGAAGATCGAATATGGCCATTTTACTCCCAACTTCAACTGCTGGCAGCTTACCTAAACCGTCTTGGCTAGCTGAACCTGAAAAATTGTGGTCAGCATGGAAGCTTGAAGGCGAAGAATTATTAGATGCAAAATGTGATGCATTGAAATTATCTTTGCATGAACAAATCCATGCAGGCATTGACATTGTTAGCGATGGTGAACAAACCCGTCAGCATTTTGTGACCACATTTATTGAACATCTTGAAGGGGTAGATTTCGAAAAGCGTGAAACGATGCGTATTCGTAATCGTTATGATGCAAGTGTACCGTCTGTGGTTGGTGAAGTATCTCGTAAGAAAGCAGTGTTTGTGGATGATGCAAAATTCCTACGTAGCCAAACCAATCAGCCGATCAAATGGGCACTGCCCGGCCCGATGACGATGATTGATACCTTGTATGATGGTCACTACAAAAGCCGTGAAAAATTGGCTTGGGAATTTGCTAAAATCCTGAATCAAGAAGCGTTAGAGCTTGAAGCGGCAGGCGTGGACATTATTCAATTTGATGAGCCTGCGTTTAACGTATTTTTTGATGAAGTCAATGACTGGGGTATTGCGACCTTAGAGCGTGCGCTTGAAGGTTTGAAATGCGAAACTGCTGTACATATTTGTTATGGTTATGGCATTAAAGCCAATACCGATTGGAAACAGACTCTAGGTAATGAATGGCGCCAATACGAAGAATCATTCCCGAAACTGCAGCAATCGAAGCTGGATATCATCTCGCTAGAATGCCAAAACTCTCGTGTACCTATGGATTTGATTGAACTCATCCGCGGCAAAAAAGTCATGGTTGGCGCAATTGATGTAGCAACCAATCAGGTTGAAACAGCAGAAGAAGTAGCAAATACATTACGCAAAGCACTTCAGTTTGTAGATGCTGACAAACTATATCCTTCAACGAACTGCGGTATGGCGCCTTTACCTCGCCAAGTGGCGCAAGGCAAACTAAATGCGCTAAGCGCAGGCGCTGCCATTATTCGCCAAGAATTGACCGCATAAATTCGAGCTGACTCAATTTCATGTAAGGGCAATAAGGAAATTAAATTTGCTATTGCCCAAACCTGAGAAAGAGATAAGCCATATAGACCATTGAGATTGAAGAGATGATTGAAGCAACTGATTTTAGAAATGCAATGTCTTTATTGACGACTGCAGTCAACGTGATTACGACTGAGGGTGAAGCAGGCATGCATGGATTTACAGCATCAGCAGTATGCAGTGTGACAGATACACCGCCAACTTTGCTGGTTTGTATGAATCAATCATCTCGTTCTCATGCGCATTTTCTTGAAAATAAAGTTCTGTCTGTTAATGTTTTAGGCGCACAGCATGAGCAAATTTCCAATGCTTTTGCTTCAAGCAAATTCAATTCGGAAGAGCGTTTTAAATTGGGTTCTTGGACCACATTAGAAACAGGTTCACCAATACTCAAAGATGCTTTGGTCAGTTTTGACTGTCAGATTGAACAGATTCAAGAAGTGGGTACGCACAGCGTGTTTATGTGCCGTGTGGTCGCAATCAAGCAAAGTCAGCAGGAGGAAAGCTTGGTGTATTTCAACCGTGATTATCATGCTGTGGGTCAAGTGGAGTTGGCTTAATCACTTCGTAAATTATTTTTAATCAATATTAGATTTCTTGCCAAAGTCAAAAAACATTCAGAATGTGATTTTAAATGAGTAACTAAAAGTTGCTTCTCCCTTTGTGATGAGGAGCATGTTCCTCATCCTTTAAAAAAGGAGAGGGAACATTCATTATTCACCGAATGATAGTACATATTTGATTTATACAAGATTTCTCTTCATTTTAAATCGGTATATTGTGGAACTCATTACTTTCTTAATTATTGGTGCATTTGCTGGTTTTGCTGCAGGGCTGTTTGGTGTCGGTGGTGGCACCATCATTGTGCCATTGCTCTATATTGTTTTTAGCCAAATGGGCTATAGCCCTGATGTGATTATGCATTTGGCGCTTGGTACATCTTTGGCTACGATTGTGGTGACATCGATCAGCTCCTTAATGGCGCACAATAAAAATGGCGCTGTGATTTGGCCTGTATTTAAAAATTTAGCCCCACCTATGGCGATTGGCTGTTTTGCTGGTGCTGGGATTGCAGGCTGGCTGTCAGGTTTGCATCTGCAAATGATTGTCGGTGTGTTTTTACTTTGGGTGGCTTATACCATGTTTATGGGTGCAAAAAAGCCAGTCGATCCAAATAAAACACTGCCATCTACAGGCAAGCAAATTGCGGCAGGTTCGGGTATCGGCGTTGCATCTGCCATCTTCGGGATTGGCGGTGGCAGTATTACAGTGCCGTATTTAACGGCAAATGGCGTGGTGATGCAAAAAGCGGTCGGGACGTCTGCCGCTTGCGGTTTACCCATTGCCATTGCAGGTGCGTTGGGCTTTATGATCTTTGGCATGCAGCAGCATGTTGAAATTCCAAATACCATTGGCTTTATTCATATTTATGCCTTTTTGGGCATTAGTGTGATGAGTTTCTTTACGGCTAAATATGGCGCGAAAACTGCGCATGCGCTTTCACCAGCAGTACTGAAAAAATGTTTTGCTGTGCTGTTGTGTATTGTTGGATGCTTTTTTCTAGTGAAAGGCATTTTATAGAAGCCGACTAATCACAGTTAATTCATTCGAAACGTATGCTCTAGTGTGCAACAGCAAGCTAGAGCATTTTTATCTATAGCAATTTAAGTCTTTAAAATTTCAGAAATATTATTTAAAAACTTCATTTTAAAACTGACATTTCAAAGCTCTGTGCTTTTAGAAAAAACATTGATAATCACAATGCCTAATAAAATAAAGGCCAAACCAATCATGGCTGGTAGGTCTAAATTTTGTTTAAACACAACCCAGCCCACGCATGAAATAAGCACAATGCCTGCAGCTGACCACATGGCGTAGGCCAATCCCATAGGAATTGATTTAAAGGTCAAACCTAAAAAAAAGAGCGCAATGGCATAGCCCAACACGGTAAAAATAATCGGTACTAGTTCAGTAAAGCCATTACTGGCTTTTAAGGCGGATGTAGCAATCACTTCGGCAATGATTGCAATGAGCAAATATATAAACGACATTGATTTCCTATAGACATTCTATTGCATGGTGCAAGAGGTGCTGTTTTTCATTTCGTAACCAATCTGTACTTTCTGTCGTGGTATCAGTGCGACGCTGAAATGCATAAACTGGAACATACATATCCACCTCGAACATCAGCTGTACTGCTTGACCATTAATAATGACGTTTTGCATCAAATGTGTTTCATCAATAACTTCAAAATGATCAAAGTTAAGTGATTGATTTTTCTGAGAGGAAGTCGTTGTGTAGTACTTATGCAGACCATCAATAGCGATGGATACTTCAAAGCTTTCTATCACCGTTTCATACCCAGCAGATGCAGATGATATATCGATGCTGGCAACTGTTTGCTGATCTGTAGGTAAACGGCTCAGTGCAAAGGCCACATACTTATCACAAATAATTAAACCGCCATCCATCTGCAAGGGTTGATGACTTTCTACATCGATGGCTGACTGCAAACGCAGGCCTAAAAATAGCCCTTCATGAACTTGCTGACGCCAGTCTTCGACATACGCATTGCTTGGAGAGAATTCTAAAATACAGTTGCCAATCGCATGCAGTCTGGCTGGTTCTGGCCATTGCACATGATTTTGATAATTTGAGTGTGCTTTAACATCCCAAGACAATAATTGTTTTTTAGCATCCCAAAGAGTATTGCCAATCCAGCCTTGACGATCATTTACTGGCGTATTTTCTTGGCTTTTTAAACGTAGATCGATGGTGAAACTACGTGACTGAAACCAATACACAATGGTTTTTTCATCCGTTAAACCATTTGAAAAACTGATACTTTTACGGCGAAAAGCACCATACAAATAGTCTGGAATAGGACCTGAAACCTCTTGGCTGGCTGGAAGCTGTGCTAAAGCCTGAAATAGATTCATGCGCTTGCTCCTTGTACTTCTGTATTTTCATCCATACCAAATGATGACAAAGGCACAGCATTTCTTAGACTCAGCTCTCCTGAAGCGATACGTTTTTTGAGATAACTAAATGTTTGCGCGGTTTGATTAAATAAATGTTCGCCACCAATTAAGGGCTGATATTTAGGCGCTTCAGTAGAATGTACTGGCTCAATGATCGTGTCGTAATTGCATGCACAGAAAAGAGGAAAAGAGTAGCGCTCTTCAGAGACTTTTTTAACACGGTGCTTGGTGGCCAAATATTTGCCATTCGACAAAATTTCCATCATGTCGCCAATATTCATCACCAAGGTATTTTCAATCAATGGAATATCCATCCATTCACCTTGTTTATTTAATACTTGTAAACCTGGTGCCGTCGGCAAGAGCAGTGTAAAGCACTCATAGTCTGTATGTGCTCCAATGCCTTCAGCATCTTTCACTTCAGGGTTATACGGATAATGGATTAGACGCAGTTGGCTGGTCGGATGGGTAATTTTATGATCAAAAAAATGCTCATCTACATTCAATGCTAAAGCAAAGGCTTGAAAAATCTGCTCGCTAATACTGCGTAAATGGCAGTAATAATCACTGACGGTACTTTTAAATGTGGCATCATTTGGCCATAAAGTAGGGCCAAGCAAAGGAAATGCCGTAGTTTCGCCGTGGTAATCATAATTGACGTCATAGGCTTCTTTTAAGTCGTAGCTGTTGCCTGCAAATTGTTCTTCACCAATTGGCACATAGCCACTATGATTTTTCGACAGCCCAATATAGTGTTGCATTTTACTGGCGGTATCTTGTTGAAAATAACGCTTTGCCACCTGAATAAGTGATGTCGCAAAATCAAAATTGAACTGATCACCTTTTAAATATAGAAAACCAACATCTTTACAGGCTTGATCCAAAGCGGTTGCTACTTCTAAACGCTCTGACAATACCGTGCTTTGCATTTTTGATATATCAACAAGTGGCAAAACATAAGATTCATTCATCTTCAACTCCTATAATGTTGGCCGTCCAACGCTGTCGTACATCATTTAGGCCGTCCTAAAGATGAAGAGGGATTAATCCAGTTATTTTTGCGTACTGACTTGGGTCATACGCGGAATTTTCGGTAAGTTCTCCAATGCAGGGTCGAGCTCGTCTTCCTGCGCATGTACCAAGAAATCCACCCGTTCGCGCAGTTGTTTAAATTCAGGACTCAGCATGAGTTCAGGATTACGAGGACGGGGTAAATCGACCTCAATAATTTCTTTAATTTCACCAGGATTGGCTTTGAGCGCCACAATACGATCCGCCAATAAAATCGCTTCATCCATATCGTGGGTCACAAAAATGATGGTGATATCAATGTTTTGCCATAGATCCATTAAATGCTTTTGCATTTTTTGACGGGTATGCGGGTCAAGCGCGCCAAACGGCTCATCCATCAATAATATTTTTGGTTCATTGACCAATGCGCGGGCAATAGCAACGCGCTGTTTCATCCCGCCAGACAGCTGATGCGGGTACTGATCTTGGTATTTTTCTAGACCAATAATATCAATCCATTCGCGGGCGCTGGATTCGGCCGAAGCATTGCTGGCACCTTTCATTAAAGGGCCAAACATCACATTTTCTTTGACCGTTTTCCATGGAAAAAGCGTGTAGCCTTGAAACACCATGCCACGCTCAGGGCTTGGGCCTTCAATGGCTTGGCCATCGACCAGCAATTCACCGCTACTGTATGGGTCTAGTCCAGCCACAATTCGGCTAAAGGTCGATTTACCGCAACCCGATGGGCCAATCACGCAGATAAATTCACGTTTATGAATCTTTAAATCCAACTGATTTAAAATAGTGCGATCAGTCTTGCCGTGTTTAAAACTTTGTGTGAGTTTTTTTGCTTCTAAAATGACAGGGCGCGCATAAATTGCATCGAAATAAGTGGTGGCATTAAATTCTGTGCTGTTCATTATTTTGCTCCTGCTTTCCATTTAAATAGACGTTGACCGAGTTTCATTAGCACCACATCGCATACCAAACCAATCACCCCAATTATGAGGATCGCGGCATAAACATTGTCAAAGTTTTGGTAACGCGCTTGTTGGGTAATAAACCAAGTAATCCCAGAGGTTGTGCCGATCAGTTCAGATACGATCAGATAGGTCCAAGCCCACCCTAGCAATACACGTAAGTCACGGTAAATGTCAGGAAGCGCCGCCGGAATCACCACATGAAATAAGCTTTTCAATTTATTGGTACCCAGCGTAAAACCTGCTTCGATCAAGCCACGGTCAACCATCCGTGTGGTATTGGCGATAATTAGAATTTGCTGAAATAGCGTCCCGATCACGATAATGGCGATTTTAGGTGCATCATTAATGCCTAAAATCGCAACGGCCAAAGCGCCAAAAGCAGGAGCGGGCAAGTAGCGAAAAAACTCAACAAAGGGTTCGGTCAGTTGAGATATTTTTTGAGAAAAACCGCAAAGAATACCTAACGGAATACCGATGAGAGAGGCAATAAAAAAAGCGCTGAACACAATTTTAATACTGTGCCATAAGCTTTGATGAAACCATGGGGCATCAGGTTGGGCAGGCGGAGTAATAAAGGCCGTAACCAGCGCTTTTGCCACTTCATGCGGTGCAGGTAGATAGATTGGATTGACCAGTTTACCTTGCGGTGGTTCTGCACCTGCATTGACCGCAGATTGCGCTTCGGCATAAAACACCGCTTTGTCTACACGGCTATCGACTTGCAAATACGACACACTGCCAGACTGAGTAATTTGCACCTGTGGATGCCATAAAAATGGCAAATAACTCACTGCACACCAAATAAGCACAGGAATTAAAAATGATCCGAAGCCGAGCAATAGCTTGCTTTTCGGACTGAGCTCTCTTGCGACATAACCCATACTGACCAAGCCCCAATATTACTTTTTTAATAAAACGTAATACTGTTAAGCAATTTGAATGCCAGACGCGTGTATGTCGTGATTTATTGGACTTAAGCCAAGTTAGATAGGCTATAAACAGCAAAAAGCCTGCAAAAGAAGCAGGTAATATTAGTTTTTTTGATCGATACTGATGCCAAAATGTGCTTTTATGGCGCAACCAATTGCGTAAACAGTTTTTTCATTCCTTCACTCGCGCCTGCTTTAATCAATTGATACTGCTCAGGTACGCGTTGATAGTCTGCTTTCGGGTCGATATAAAATGCACGGCAGTTGGCAGGGATTTCGTGAATTAATCCAGCCACAGGATAGACAGCTAGACTTGTGCCAATCACAATAAAAATATCTGCTGTTTGTACACTTACACTGGCATCTTCATAGGCAGGAACTGCTTCGCCAAACCAGACCACATGTGGCCGTAAAGGATATCCTTCAGGGCATTGATCGGTCTCTAAGTTTAAATCTGCACCTTCAATGGGAAACAATTCCTGCGTATATTGCGCCTGAGGGCCAGAGCTTTTTGCGTAACGAATATTGCCATGCAGATGCAGTACATTGTGACTGCCTGCACGTTCATGTAGATCATCAATATTTTGTGTAATGACTTGTACATCAAAAAAATCATCGAGTTCAGCAATTAATTTATGCGCTGCATTTGGCTCTGCGGCTAAAATATGTTTACGGCGTTCATTATAAAATCGCTGTACTAAAGCTGGATCGCGTGCCCAAGCTTCAGGTGTGGCCACATCTTCAATACGATGCTGTTCCCAAAGACCATCACTGTCACGGAAGGTATTGATGCCGCTTTCTGCGCTCATGCCAGCACCTGAAAACACCACAATTTTTTGCATAGATATTTAGCCTTATATTTTAATTGATGAGTCCAATGCGTACGGTTGCATGTATTGAATGGATGATTCAGCGAATTTACTGTACTCAAAATATAGCGATTACTTCAACTTAGTTGATGCAATTCTTGTAGCACCCAATCGACAAATTTTTGTATTTGTGGTGAGCTGTCTTGGCTCGAGTGGACTAAATAATATTTTCGGCTACCGTGCAGTTTTTTATTTGATGCAATCACCAATTCTTTTTTTCTCAGTTCAGCTTCAATCAGCATTTGTGGAATAAGTGCCATACCCATGCCATGACTGGCTGCCACAGAAAGCATGGAAAATAATTCATGTCGCTGACCATCAAATGGTTTGGGATGCTGAAGCTGATGGGCTTGAAACCATTCTTGCCAAATACTTGGACGGGTGGTTTGCTGTAATAAGGGCAATTGAAGCAATTCTTCATCGCTTAAATTAAAACTGTGATCACCGGTCATTTCCGCATGGGGAAAGTTGCTTTTAATCAATTTGGGGGAACAAACGGGAACCACTTCTTCATCCATTAAATAATGCGCTTGAATGCCCGGCCAATGCTCAATTTGTTGCTGAGTTCCTGCAAAAATCGCCGCGTCAAAGACATTTTCATTAAATAAAAAGGGTTTAGTACTGGTTTCCAAATGCACTGTAATTTCAGGATGTTGCGCATTTAATTTATGTAATTTTGGCAACAGCCAACGTGTGGCAAAGGTTGGCACAACGCCCAGCTTTAAAGTACCGCCCAAGCCTTTGTGCATCATAATATCTGAAGTGCTTTTTTCGATACCTTGCAAAAAGGGTTTAATACTTTTTGCATATTGCTTGCCTGCTTCTGTGAGATCGACACCGTGACGTGTTCTGCTAAATAGCATTACACCTAAATATTCTTCAAGCTGTTGAATTTGGCGCGACACGGCACTTTGCGTAATAAATAACTCTTGGGAAGCATGCGTATAACTTGCGTGTTTCGCAGCAGATTCAAAGCAAATTAAGCTTTGCAATGACGGAATATTGCGCCGCATAGATAAAGTCCTTTTTATCGATAGGTATCACAAAATGGCATATAAGAATGATTTTCATATACCACTATAGTCTATAAATAAAGCAATCCGCAGTTCAAATCAGTGGCTAAAGTGCTTAACACGCTGTGAGCCAAGCTTAGGTATGCGAAAGGCGCATATCTACATGCAAATTAATCGTTTGAATGAATCACTTTTCACACATAGCATCAAATAAAACAACGAAAACCTGAAAAAGCAGAGGATGCGATGAATCAAATGGTCAATGTAAAAAAGGCAAAAGTACAATTTAACTGGCAAGACCCGTTTCTTTTGGAACAGCAATTAACTGAAGAAGAACGCATGATTCGCGATACTGCGCATGCATACTGTCAAGAGCATTTACAGCCACGTGTACTGGAACAATTCCGCCATGAAAAAACCGATGCATCTATTTTCCGAGAAATGGGCGAACTTGGCTTACTTGGCCCAACGATTCCAGAGCAATACGGCGGCGCAGGTCTAAACTATGTTAGTTATGGTCTCGTTGCGCGTGAAATTGAATATGTTGATTCTGGCTACCGTTCAATGGCCAGCGTGCAAAGTTCTTTGGTGATGGTGCCGATTAATGAATTTGGCTCTGAAGAGCAAAAACAGAAATACCTACCAAAACTGGCAACAGGCGAATACATTGGCTGTTTTGGTTTAACTGAACCAGATCATGGCTCTGACCCAGGTAGCATGATTACTCGTGCAAAAAAAGTCGAAGGTGGCTATCGTCTCACGGGTGCAAAAATGTGGATTACCAACAGCCCAATTGCCGACGTGTTTGTTGTTTGGGCGAAAGAAGTATCGCCTGAAGGTAATGTTGGTGACATTCGTGGTTTTATTTTAGAAAAAGGCTGGGAAGGTCTATCTGCTCCTGCAATTCACGGTAAAGTTGGCTTACGTGCATCGATTACCGGTGAAATTGTGATGGACAATGTCTTTGTCCCTGAAGAGAATGCTTTTCCAGAAGTACGTGGTTTAAAAGGTCCATTTACCTGTCTAAATAGTGCTCGTTATGGTATCGCTTGGGGCGCAATGGGCGCAGCTGAGTTCTGTTGGCATACAGCACACCAATACACCATGGACCGTAAACAGTTTGGCCGACCATTGGCAGCGAATCAGCTGATTCAAAAAAAACTTGCAGATATGCAAACTGAGATTGCCTTGGGGCTACAAGCTGCGCTTCGATTTGGACGTATGAAAGATGAAGGCATTGCTGCTGTAGAAGGCACATCATTAATTAAACGTAACAACTGTGGCAAGGCTCTAGATATTGCCCGCGTAGCGCGAGACATGATGGGCGGAAATGGCATTTCTGATGAGTTTGGTGTTGCCCGCCATTTGGTTAACCTCGAAGTCGTCAACACTTATGAAGGAACGCATGATGTACATGCGCTGATCCTTGGTCGTGCGCAAACTGGCATCGCGGCTTTTGGTAACTAATTGAATTCAATATCGATAAGGTGCTCTATATAGAGTGCCTTAGAGACTTTTCATGCAAAAATAAACTTAATCAATAAAGGATTCATCGTGAAACACTCTTGTAACTCTGTGCAATAGCCTGAGCAGTGATGAAATAAAAAGAATAAAAAAGGCAAATGTGCAGACATAGGAATGCCGATGACTCATTTGGGAAAATGAGGAACAAGGAAATGAATAACGAAATGCAAAACGGAGCAGGAACGCTCAAATTGCCTTCTAACGTGGGCACGATGCATCGTATTACCAGCAACACTTGGAAAATGGCTTTTATTTTTGCCTTTATTTCATTGGTGATTGATGGTGTAGACATCATGTTGCTGTCATTCAGCCTGACCAGTTTAAAGGCTGAATTTGGTTTAAGTACATTTCAAGCCGGAATGCTCGGCAGTTCTTCTTTAGCAGGGATGGCGCTGGGTGGTATTTCGGGTGGATGGGCGTGCGATAAATTTGGCCGTGTGAAAACTATTGCTTGGTCGGTCGTATTTTTCTCAATCATGACCTGTATTTTAGGCTTTACCCAAAGCTATGAACAATTTTTAATTTTACGTTTTATTGGCGCATTTGGTCTGGGCTCACTTTATATGGCGTGTAATACGCTGATGGCAGAATATGTACCAACCAAATACCGCACAACAGTACTTGGGACTTTGCAGACGGGTCAAACTGTGGGGTATATCGTTGCAACGCTGATGGCGGGTGCCATTATTCCAGATCACGGCTGGCGCATGCTATTTTATGTCACGATTATTCCTGCTGCTTTTGCCCTGATCTTTATGCGTTTTGTTCCTGAACCAAAATCTTGGCAGGAAGCAAAAATTGAGCAGCTAAAACGCCGTGAATTAAAACTTGAACCTGTACAGCAGCAAGCTGCAGTCAATCAAAATGCATCTTCTGAAAGTATTTATAAACGTATTTTTGGACACACTAATCATCGCAAAATGTTCTTCTTTTGGATGTCGACCGCTGCATTTCTACAATTCGGTTATTACGGTGTTAACAACTGGATGCCAACGTATCTAGAAACTGAACTCAGCATGAACTTTAAAGCCATGACAGGCTACATGGTAGGTGCATATACCGCCATGATTATGGGTAAAATTTTAGCCGGCTATGCCGCTGACAAGTTCGGACGTCGTATTACCTTTGTGTTTGGTACGGTAGCTACGGCAGCATTTTTACCGATCATCATTTTCTATAACACACCAACCAACATTGCCTATTTACTCGTAACTTTCGGTTTCTTATACGGTATTCCATACGGTGTAAATGCAACTTATATGGCAGAAAGTTTCTCTACGGATGTGCGCGGTACAGCCATTGGCGGTGCTTACAATATGGGGCGCTTAGGCGCAGCCATTGCACCAGCAACCATTGGTATGATTGCCGCAGGCGGATCGTTCACTATGGCCTTTATTGTGATGGGTGCTGCTTACTTTATTGCAGGTGTTATTCCAGGCTTGTTCATTCGTGAACGTCAATATGACCCGCAGCAAGCATCACTTTCTTCAGATGCGGAAAAAGAAAAACTGGCCAGTTTAGATATACATGTAGCTGATGCAGAGCAAAAAGCGTCTGCAAAAACTGCAACAGTAAAATAATTAAAAAGATCTGTGCCATAGCTCAATACTATGGCACATCTGGAGTGAACTATGGGTGCATTAAAAGGAATTCGTGTATTGGACTTAAGCCGTGTTTTAGCAGGTCCTTGGTGCGGTCAAATATTGGCTGATTTAGGTGCAGAGGTAATCAAAATTGAGCGTCCTAAAGTCGGGGATGATACCCGTATGTGGGGACCACCTTGGATGCCAAATCAGCAAGGTCAAGCGACGAAAGAATCAGGCTATTACCAATGTGCGAACCGTAATAAATATTCTGTAGCCATTGATATTGCCAGTGAAGAAGGGCAAACCCTAGTCCGTGAAATTGCCCAAACTGCAGATGTCGTGATTGAAAACTACAAAGCAGGTTCACTTGCCAAATATGGTTTGGATTATGCATCGCTCAGTGCGCTAAATCCAAATATCGTATATTGCTCAATTACAGGTTTTGGTCAGGATGGGCCACGCGCGGAAGAACCGGGCTATGACTTTATTATTCAAGGTATGTCAGGTTTGATGAGTATTACTGGTGAATCTGATGATGTAATCGGTGGCGGAGCACAAAAGGTGGGGGTCGCTGTGGTCGATATTCAGACCGGACTGTACTCAACGATTGCCATTCAGGCGGCATTGTTGGCGCGGCAGCATACAGGCCGTGGTCAATATATTGATATGTCCTTACTAGACGTACAGGTGGCGGCTCTGGCCAATCAAGGCATGAACTATTTGACCTCAGGTAAAGCACCCCAGCGTATGGGAAATAATCACCCGAATATTGTGCCGTATCAAACTTTTAAAGCCAAAGATAAGGAATTTATTATTGCCTGTGGTAACGACAAGCAATTTAAAGACTTGTGTATTGCGATTGGCTATACAGAACTGTTAGATCAGCCGAACTATTTACGTAATCAAGATCGGGTAAAACACCGTGATGAATTGATTCCATTATTGAGTGCCTTTTTTCTGACTCAAGATGCTCAAGTTTGGGTCGATGCGATTCATGCGGTAAAAGTGCCAGTCGGTGTAATCAACTCTGTAGACGACGCATTAAATGAACCACAAATTCAACACCGTAACATGGTAGTGAATATTCCACATGCTTTAAATCATGATTTTAAAGTGATTGGTTCACCGATGAAGTTATCTGATACACCTGTGGAATACCGTCATGCACCACCACAGTTAGGACAGCACACGACAGAAATTTTGTCCCAATATAGAACTGAAGCTGAATTAAATGAATTGGCTGCACAAGGTATTATTGATCAACTCAGTCATCCTGCAGCTTAAAATTTCCTAATTAAATTTTGGAATAGACCTCGTGCATAAATCATTTTTTGAACTTTTAAAATTCATGTTTTAAATTCCCTCTCCTTTCAGGAGAGGGTTAGGGAGAGGTTGTTTTATGCTCAATCTTACAGAGCATGCTCCTCATCCCAAACGGAGATGGGGCTTTTATTGACAATTTAAGTACCGATTAATGATTATTTTTTGCTTTTTGAAAAAGCACTAATATTTGGGCATTAAAAGTATCGTCAAAATTAAAAGTTTAGACCGAAGGACTCCAATACTTCGGTCTTTTTGATCATGCCGCAAGTAAGGCTTTTGCTGCTACACGGTGTTTGGCCTGAAGTTCATCGACATCAACATTGACCAAGCTTTGATTTTTGACGACCCAATCACCTTTGACCATGACATGTTCAGCACGGTCTGCACCACAGAGTAGCAAAGCAGCGATCGGATCATGTGAGCCTGAAAAACGAATGTCATCTAAACGGTAAAATGCAAAATCAGCTTGGAAGCCTTCAGCGATATGCCCCAAGTGTTGCTCACGCCCCAACAGCTGTGCTGAGCCATGTGTTGCCCAGCTCAATGCAAGCTCAGGTGTGATCTTTTCTGCACCATATTTTAAGCGCTGTAAGTACATGGCTTGACGCGCTTCAAGTAGTAAGTTTGATGCATCACCCGACGCTGAGCCATCTACGCCTAAACCAATTTTGCTTCCTGCTTGGGTTAAATCGAGTGTTGGACAAATGCCAGAGGCAAGGCGCATATTGGAATGTGGGCAATGGCAAATTCCTACTTTGGCTTGTCCTAAACGTCGAATTTCATCTGCATTAAAATGAATGCCATGCGCTAACCAAGTACGCTCATTCAGCCATCCTACACTTTCCAAATAATCAACGGTGCGCATGCCAAACATCTGTAGACAGAAATTTTCTTCATCTATGGTTTCTGCCAAATGCGTGTGTAGACGCACATCGAGTGCTGCTGCAAGTTTGGCACTTTCACGCATAATGTCTTGCGTCACTGAAAAAGGCGAGCAAGGTGCAAGGGCAATATTCACCATGGCGTCTTCCTGCCGTTGATGATATTTCGATACTAAACGTTCAGAGTCTTTTAAAATGATATCCATGTCCTGAACGGTATGCTGTGGCGGGAGACCACCGGCATCTTCACCTAAACTCATCGAACCACGAGTAAGCATCACTCGTATACCTAAGTCTTGTGCTGCATTAACTTGTACATCGATGGCACGGTTCAGTTGATTTGGAAATAAATAATGATGATCCGCAGCGAAGGTACATCCCGACAGTAATAATTCAGCTAAAGCCACTTGAGTTGCTAAGTGTAATTGTTCTGGGTTTAATTTTGCCCAAATTGGGTACAAAGTTTTTAGCCATGGAAATAATGGTGCATTGACCACGGGTGCCCACGCACGTGTCAGGGTTTGGTAAAAATGATGATGGCTATTGATCAGACCTGGGAGCATAACCAAATCTTTTGCATTAAATATTTCGTCATAAGCCTGACTGGGCAGCCCATTTAGCCCAACTAGCTCAATAATTTTTCCTTGAGAAATCAGTACACCACCACGAGCGTCCTGATTATTGGCAGTAAATACCGCAAGCGGATTTTTTATCCAAACTATAGTCATAACAAGATCTTGGTCAAAGGAAGCAACTGGTTTTGAGCAATTTCCATACCACTGAAATTTTAAAAATAGGAACTTAAAGCTGATTTCCAGCAATATTTAGGCTGCATACCTATAAATTCATCATAAAAAACATGTATTTATTTAAGAATGGTTTTTCCTGTTCTAATTTTTAGAAAGAATCTTTAAAAACTTAGCAATAGACCAAACAGTTAAAGCAACTTATTTATTGCATGGCGAACATCGATAAGTGATGAGGATCTTTGCATTATAAGTAATTATTTATTTAAAAAAATAATGCTACTTATAATCAAAAATATTTTTTTTAAATGTGGTTGGGTTTAATTTTATCCAAAATAACATTTTTAAAATATATTAGATTTCTTTCATAAGTCATTTTTCACTCAGCTCCAAGTTATAAATTCCAGCAATTAGATTGAATCTTAATGCTAGTCTTTTGCCTCGATTGCGATATCGCTCAGCAAGAATTTTGAAGGTTTTCA
>NZ_VOZO01000018.1:0-26506 GCF_013419715.1 Acinetobacter sp. YH12063
GCTTACGCGCCTGCGCAATGGCTGCGTCTGGCGCCAGATACCGGCCTCCATCGGAGAAACTGTCCGAGGTTATGTTGACGATGCCGAAAATGATGAGCGATTTATTCATGGGGGCTTCTATAATAATAATAATCGAGCATGAGTCTCATACGGATGCTCGGGTCGAAAGGGAATCCCCAGGCGAGTAACCTGTTTGCGGTGATCCATTAGCTGCAGGAGCAGAATAGCATACATCTGGAAGCAAAGCCAGGAAAGCGGCCTATGGAGCTGTGCGGCAGCGCTCAGTAGGCAATTTTTCAAAATATTGTTAAGCCTTTTCTGAGCATGGTATTTTTCATGGTATTACCAATTAGCAGGAAAATAAGCCATTGAATATAAAAGATAAAAATGTCTTGTTTACAATAGAGTGGGATATGTGGAGTCGATTAGTCCAATTTCTCGGTCAAAGCCCAAGGCCTTTTCGGCATTAACCAAGAGTCTGCTTAAGCACAATTTTCTGGTGGGTAATCATAACTTTTGCCTCATTTGTGATGGATTGATCTATCTTGATTCTACTGAATCGGATCATCGGATTGCCAAAGCCGTAGGTGGGCAAGGTGTTCTAGAGAATGGTCTGCTGGTTCATCCCATCTGTAATAGGATGAAATCAGATCTGAGCCTGGAAGAGATTAGAGCGGATTTGTTTGGTGAATTACTGTATTAATCAACAGAGCGATGAGCTCATTTTTGCAGAAGTATCAATGATTAATCACATGATTTAACTTTTGATACATTCAGCCAATATGGTTATTTTTAATTCAGTCCAGAATCACAACCAGAAACTAGCTGTAGTTTCTGAATGACCGTCAAGGTCCTTAGTTTCGCCCATAGATTCCCTCTGTGGGCTTTTTTTGATCAAAAATTGTATAGATGCTCTAAAATAAACCTTTTAGCATTTCATAAGCAATTAGGATTAAGGCTGAGACCATCAGCACAACAAAAATGAGTTCCACTCTAGTTAACAACTTAGTTCCATTTACTTTTCACTTAATTTATATAGCAGTTAACTCGTAGCATAAATGACATAACATGACATGGAAAATAATCAAAAAGACAGAATTTGGATTTTGATCAGATCTGCATGTTTACATGCTTCTACAGCAGCTTTGAATGTTTCACTTAACCTTTAAACTTTTCTTAAAACTAAATATATTTACATATACATTCTAAAATTTGATAGAATTTATTAAAACTTTAGATTCTAAGTGTAAATAATGAGAAGCGCTAATATTCGACGTGATGGCTACTTAAAATTTCTGAATACATGGCAAGACCGTGATGTCATTAAAGTGCTTTCGGGTGTACGTCGCTCTGGAAAATCCACCTTGTTAGCGATGTTTCAACAAGACCTAAAAGCACAGGGTGTACAAGCCGAAAACATCATTGCTATCAATTTCGAATTTATGGAATTTGAAGAACTCACAGATTACCGTAAACTACATGATTATGTATTGTCCAAAGTTGATAAAAGTAAAAAAAATTATGTTTTTTTAGATGAAATACAACATGTTAAAAATTTTGAGAAAGTAGTCGACTCTTTATATGTTCGGGATTATATCGATTTATATATTACAGGCTCAAATGCATTCTTTCTAAGTGGAGAACTTGCGACTTTACTTACAGGACGCTATATCGAGCAACACGTTCTACCTCTGTCATTCCAAGAATTTAAACAGTGGCATATTGAAAATAATCCGATCATCCAACAATTATCCAATCGTGATTTGTATGCCATGTATACGCGCAGTAGTTTCCCTTATACGCTTGCCATGACTAGCCAGCAGGAAACTTATGATTACTTGCAAGCGGTCTATGCCAGTGTAATGTTTAAAGATGTTATTCCCCGTTTGAATACTGCCGATATTAACTCTCTCGAGCGTGTCGCAAGATATTTGGCAAGCGTGACAGGCTCACCTATTTCCATCAATAAAATTAAAAATACCTTTGTTTCAAGTGGGGTTAAGATTTCATTTGAAACAGTAAAACGCTATATTCAGGGCTTACAGGACAGTTTGTTATTTTATAGTGCCGCACAATTTAAAGTACGCGGGCGTGAGTTATTACAATCCTCTGAAAAATACTATTTAGTTGATGTCGGATTGCGCCGGATTATGTTGCCTGATGCTAATGCTGATCAAGGTCATATCTTAGAAAATGTGATTTATCTTGAGCTTGTCAGACGAGGTTATACGGTCTATGTAGGGCGGGTTGATGAATATGAAATTGATTTTGTTGCTGTCGATACTTTACAGAATTTAACTTATTATCAGGTGGCATTAGAAACGCTCAATGAGGAGACACTCAGCCGAGAGTTACGTCCATTACAGAAAATTTCTGATTCGTATCCCAAGTATTTGCTTACCTTAGACACGATAGGGACTGAAGCGAATTATAATGGTATTGTAAAAATGAGTGCTCTCGATTGGTTGCTATCTGAAAATAAGTAAAGTTGAGGGTAGACATGGATACTCTTATTTATTAATTAAAAATCAAAGACTTTTCAGCATCATCCAAGAATGTATTCAAGCATAATTTCTGCTCCAATTGTGATGGATCGATTTACCTCGATTCGATTGAGTCAGACCCTCATGATTGAGCCAGAGTCGCTTACTGAAAGTAGCGAGAATTGCGCTGGAGTTTCTGAAGGATATTAATTCCTTAGTTTGCCCATTCATCCATGTGGGCATTTTTTTTGATCAAAATACAATGCTGTTCTTGCTAAAAAATGACGGCACCTACAATAAAACACAATATTCCAAAAATAATCCAAGGCCAGATCTTTGTCTTCGGTTGTTCTAAATTCTGAGGATTATATTCCGTGTGTTCTAGCGATGTCGGTTGTGGAACACGGGTCTTTTTAGAGTAAGGCTGGTGTTTAGAGTAAGATAGTCCCGTACCTGGAATGCCGACACTGGTTCGCGTACCTTTTTTCCCAATATTTAGAGAAGCACCAGGTTTGCCAATGCTGGCACTGCTGATGCCTTTATGGGTCAGATTAATTTTAAAACCCGGGAATAATTTAATACTTTTACGAAATCTAAAACCCATATTGCTCTCATTCTAAAACTTAGCTCAATTCACGCGCTATACCAGGATCCATGATCTGCTAGAGATCGTACTTTGACGGCTATCATCAGGATACTAGTATATTTTTTATCTGATGATTGCAATACTACCTTTAAATACCGTCAAAAATGTTTACTGTATATTTGCTGTAGGGTAATCTTAAAGCTGCTATTTATTGACTGATTGGTATATGACGACAGATAAGCATGAAGTCCTGCTACGAATGCGAGCGATCGAGCTGCTTGCTTACTGGGAAGGTCGTTTGGTTACCAATCGTTTAATGAGCTGGTTTGGGCTCAGTCGACAGCAGGCTTCTGCGGATATCAAGCGTTACAATACGCTGTATAACCCAGATGCCTTGGTCCATGATCCCTCCGTAAAAGGCTATGTGCCTAAAGCCACGTTTCAACCGGTGCTGACTACCGTACATATCAATGAATATCTCAATATGCTGTCAGGTTTGGTTAGTGAATCGCATACCCTGATTGCGACACCAGAACCGAATCTTGCAGCAGTTCAATTACCTGATCGCAGTGTACGTCCTGAAGTGATTCGGGAAGTTTTGCGTGCCTGCCGCAACCAAAGTACTTTAAAAATGATTTATGCCTCGATGCAGAATCCGCAGTGGCATGAACGCATCATTTCCCCGCATACCCTGGTGTATACCGGTTTTCGCTGGCATGTCCGTGCCTATTGCCATCAGAGCAAGCAGTTTAAGGACTTTTTACTCTCCAGAATTGATCGCACACCTGTTGTGGTGGCGATTGAGTCAGTAGACCCTGCTCAGGATCAGCAATGGCATGAAGAAATTGTACTGACGCTGATCCCGAATCCAAAATTGAATGCAGCTCAAAAAGCGCTGGTCGAAAAAGACTTCGGCATGCCTGATGGCAGATTACAGATTTCGGTCAAAAAAGCCCTGGCTCACTATACTTTGCAGCGATATCAGGCCGCGATCACGCTGGCTGAGGCGGATGATGCCTTGAAATATCCCTTGGTACTACAACGCTCAGATATCGAAAAGCTGTCGTCTTACCTGTTTGATCAAACTTCATAGGAGATTGGCTATGTTAGAACAATTTCATTATGACAGTGACCTGATTGGTGGCTCACTGATGGTGCGTGAAAGCCGGCTGATCGCGGATCTGTTATTACGAGAAGCGACTCCAGAACAATGGCATCAGGCCATTCAGATTGACAATATTCTGCAAAAAAGAACGCCTGCTTCAGCTCAACGCAATGCCACCGCTATTCGTAAGCGTCTGGAGCGCTTGGAGCCTGATTTCTGGAAAGCACTACGTGATGGGGATGATGAGCTGGCGACCCAGGTGGCTTTTTGTGGCGCATTGGAACGCAACCTGTTGCTGCTTGAGTTTATGGAAACGGTGATGAGAGAGGCCTATATCTCCCAGGCGCAATACCTGGACAGTTATATTTGGTCAGACTTTCTAGATGAGCGTTCACAACGCGATCCGGATATCTTTGATTGGAAAGAGTCCAGCAAGAAAAAAATGGGGCAGGTGGTGTTTCGCATGCTGGCAGAAGCCGGTTACTTAAAAAGTACCCGTAAGCTGGAGTTGCAGCGCGTGATCGTCAGAGCAGAGCTGCGTAGCCTGTTGGAAGAACATTATAAACAACGCATTAAAAGATCTATGGAAGTGTCGCTATGGACGCGGTAGTTGTAGAGGGGCAGCAATGAGTCAAACAATACATGAGCGTCTGAACCAGATTCCAGAGCGAATACTTTCCACCGAGTTTCTCACCGGTCAAGGACTGGGCAATGAAATTGGCTTCTGGATTTTTGATTATGCACCTGAAGATGAGTTGAAGGTGCGCGAATATCTGCATTTTCTCGAAGGGATGCTGGAGAAAAAACACAGTCAGCTGAAGGTGGTGAATATCAACCTGCTGCAAGCCGTGGTGGATTATCTGGCTGAGCGTAACTTCATCGATAAAGCCATTCAAATGCAAAAAGCCAAAGGCGATGAGGCGCTGCTCAAAGCGCTGAAAGGCCCACTGCATATGGATAAGTTCGCGCCCTATCTGGTGAGTAAATATGCCACCAATGCGCAAGATATTGTGTTGATGACTGGGGTAGGGTCGGTTTGGCCACTGTTACGTGCCCATCACTTATTGAACAGTTTGCATTCGTTACTGGGGCATAAGCCAGTGGTGCTGTTTTACCCAGGCTATTACGACGGTCAAGCGATGAGTTTATTTGGAAAAATTCCAAGCAACAATTACTACAGAGCATTCAGATTAGTGCCTTAAACACGGCAAATAGAAATAAGAATTCGGGGGAATGGATTGAGATGAACATTAAAGAACTTTTTTACAAGCCATTAGATCGTGCGATAAACGGGGTGGTCAAGGCAGATCAGGATGATAATGCCACGGTTTACCAGGAGCTGGATGAGTACGTGGTCACCAATGAGCTGGAAAAGCATTTTCGTGACTTTTTCCAGTCCTATGGTACAGACCTCAGCGACCCTTCGATTGCCAATCGTGTCGGCGTGTGGATTTCTGGCTTCTTTGGTTCAGGTAAATCACATTTCCTGAAAACCTTGTCGTATATTCTGGCCAATAAAGTGGCACGTGACGCGGAAGGTAACGAACGCAGTGCTGCAGAATTCTTTGATGAAAGCAAAATCCGTGATGCGTTTATCCGTGCGGATATTGGTAAAGCGGTTAGTCATCATGCCGATGTCATCCTATTTAATATCGACAGTAAAGCCAGCTCCAATGATGATGGTAATCCGATTCTGAATGTGTTTTTACGCGTGTTTAACGAATATCAGGGTTTTAGTGCCGATCATCCACATATTGCACATATGGAACGTCACCTGAGCCAGAAAGGGGTGTATGAGCGCTTTAAACAGGCTTTTGAAGAATCTAGCGGCATGTCTTGGCTAGAAGAACGTGACGGCTATCAGTTCTATCAGGATGATGTCGAAACCGCAATTTCCCAAGCCCTCAACTTATCAGCAGAAGCGGCACACAAGTGGTTTGAGGATTCTGAGCAGACCTTTAGTGTTTCGGTCGAAAACTTCTGTCAGTGGGTGAAAGAATACCTGGACAGCAAAGGACCCCAGCAACGCATGTTGTTCTTGGTCGATGAAGTGGGGCAGTTTATTGGCAGCGATACCCGCTTGATGCTGACACTGCAAACCATTACTGAAAACTTGGGTACGATCTGTAAAGGCCGCGCTTGGATTATCGTCACCTCGCAGGCAGACATCGATGCTGTTTTAGGTGAGATGTCTTCTTCAAAAGCCAATGACTTCTCCAAGATTGCTGGACGTTTTAAAACCCGGTTATCACTGTCCAGTTCAAATACCGATGAAGTCATCCAGAAACGTTTATTACGTAAAACCCCGGAAGCTGAAGCACTGCTCAGATCAGTGTTTGAGCAAAAGGGCGATATCTTAAAAAACCAGATCACCTTTGACCGTTCAGGCCCAACACTCAAGAACTATGAGGGTCCAGACAGCTTTATCAATAACTATCCTTTTGCGCCGTACCATTTCCAGCTGGTGCAGAAAGTTTTTGAAGAAATCCGTAAGGTCGGTGCGACCGGTGCACACCTGGCCTATGGTGAACGGTCCATGTTGGATGCGTTCCAGATGGCCGCGAATGCGATTGCTACAGATGAAGTCGGTGCCCTGGTTCCTTTCCACCGCTTTTATACTTCAGTGGAAGGCTTCCTGGATACAGCAGTGAAGCGTACCATCGACCAGGCAGGGCAGAATAAGACCCTGGATGGTTTTGATGTGCAGATGCTGCGTACCCTGTTCATGATCCGCTATGTCGATATCATCAAAGGTACCTTGGATAACCTGGTGACTTTGTCGATTGAGAAAATTGATGAAGATAAGCTGGCATTACGCAAGCGGATTGAAGAAAGCCTACTGCGTCTGGAAAAAGAGAGCCTGATTACTAGGAATGGTGACGAGTTCCTGTTCCTGACCAATGAAGAACGCGATATCACCCGTAAAATTAAAGCCACAGACTTAGCGGCTTCAGAAGAAAATAAAGAGTTAGCTAATCTGATCTTTAAAGATTTACTGCGGGATCAGAACAAATACCGCCATCAAGCCAACAAGATGGATTATCAGATTGGACGTTTTCTGGATAGCCATAGCTTGGATGGCAAGTATGAGAGTGATTTGAAAGTCGAAATCATTTCTCCGCTGGATACGGAATACAACCTCTATACTGAAGCTTACTGTATTGGTAAAAGCGCCGAGGCCGAAGGGCAGGTACTGTTTAAACTGGCAGACGATAAACAGTTCTTTAATGAACTGCGCACCTGGCTGAAAACCAATAAATTCATCCGCTTAAATGATGATGGTACCCAATCCGATATCACCCGTATTCTGGCAGACCGTGGCCGTGAGAATCAGGAGCGTAAAAAACGTCTGCGTGCCCGGGTCGAAGAAATGTTGCTGGACGCGGAAAGTTATGCCTTGGGTCAACATCTACAACTTTCATCTTCAAGTCCAACCACCAAGCTGGATGAGGCTTGTCGTTATCTGCTGGAAAACACTTATACCAAACTGAGCTATTTGCAGGTCTATCAGCAGGATGCCTGGCGTGAACTGAACGCCGTCTTGACTGTTGATGATATGGCGCAACTCGGATTGTCTCTGGATGGCGGTCAAAGCAATCCGAAAGCCCTACAGGAAGTAGAGCAGTACATTGCACTACGGGCCACTGGTACAGAGCGTATTCTGGTCTCGGATGTGATAGATCGTTTTGCCAAACGCCCTTATGGCTGGCCAGATGCCGAGATTTTACTGCTGGTAGGTCAGCTGGCTGCGATGGGGCGGATTTCTCTGCAGTTAAATGGCGGCAGCTTACAGTTGAAAGAGGCCTTTGAGCCTTTACAAAACAGCCGTCGTCGCCGTGATGTGTCGATCATTAAAAAACGCCAGACTGATGATCAGGTGTTGAAACAGGCACGCCAACTCACCCAAGACCTATTCTCGGCCATGGGACCAGCGACCGAAAAAGAGCTGTTTGAATTCTATACCCAGAATTTTAAGACATGGTTAGGTAACTTTAAGTCGTATAAGAGTAAAACTGATGTCGGGCAGTTCCCGGGCAAGAAAGTGATTGAAAAGTCGATTCTGACTTTGGAACGTCTGCTGGCCAATAGCGACAGCTTCGATTTCTTTAAAGCGGTGGTTGAGAACAGGGACGACTATCTGGATCTGGAAGAAGATTATCGTGACATTCATGAATTCTTTAGCAACCAGATGCCAAGCTGGCAACAACTGCAACAGGCCTTACGTCATTTTGAGAAAAATAAACAGGCGCTGGGCAGTGATGAGGTGGCAAAAAAAGCCCTCTCCGAATTACATCGTATTTCCACGCTTGAATCGCCCTATGGCCTGTTAAATAAAGTGGCTGATTTGGTTCGTACAGTGGAAAGCGTCAATGAGCAATTGCTGACTGAGAAGCGCAATCAGGCCATAGAACACATTGATGACAAAATCAAGCAGCTGGAAGCCGAGATTAAAAACAGTGGTATCGCTACCGCTGAGCTGAGTAACAAGCTACTGCGTCCGCTGCAATTGCTCAAAGCAGATATTGAAGTGGAAACTAGCCTGTCCACCATCTATATGCTGCAAACCCAAACCGCCGTGGAGCGTTTTGATGAAGCCTTATATGAGCTGGAAAGCGAAGTTCAGGCGGAAATCCAGCGTCAGGCCAAAGCGGCACAACTGGCTCAGAGCAAAGCCGAGAGTGTAACCAACACTGCAACCACCTCCAGCCCAGTTACATCAACACCTGCTGCGAGTCCGGTACAGCCTGTGACAGCCGTAGTGCCACCGAAACCTGTGGTGGAAGTCGATGTCGCCAGCATTTACAGCAAAAGCTCAAGTAGTGTCTATCTGGAAACAGAAGAATCAGTGGATCAGTTTGTAGACGCACTCAAAGCTGAATTGAAAAAAATCGTGGGTGACAAAAAGCGTGTGCGTATCCGCTAACTCGGGTTAGGGATATCGGCATCAGTCATTAATTAAAGGTTTAAAGATGAATACCAGTAATATTAAAAAATACGCACCGCAAGCACGTAATGATTTTATCGCAGCGATGCGCAAGCAGGCCGCCAAATATGGCATCACCGCAGACCGCATTTTACCGGCTGAACAGAAAGGCGACTTGCTGCTGATTGGCGATCAGGTTTTTCCGCTATCCGTCATGAAACCACGTGAGAAGCTGATCAAACGCATTCAAACCAGCAGTTTTGAGCAGACGATTGATTATATCGCTTACAGTTGGTTTAACCGTCTCTGTGCCATTCGTTACATGGAATGCAAAGGCTTACTGGATCATGGTCGCCGTGTACTCAGTAGTGCCGATGGTAGTGCAGGCTTGCCACAGATTCTGGAAGAATGTCTGGATATTGACCTACCGGGTTTAGATGCAAACCGTGTGGCTGAACTCAAACTGGATGGCAATAAAGACGAAGAACTGTATCGGGAGCTATTACTGGCGCAGTGTCATGCGTTGAATCAGGTCATGCCACTCCTGTTTGAACAGGTTTCTGATGAATCTGAACTGTTATTACCGGATAACCTCACAAAAACCGATTCCTTGATCCGTGATCTGGTCAGCAGCATTCCAGAAGAAGACTGGTCGGATGTGCAGATTATTGGCTGGTTGTATCAGTTCTATATTTCTGAAAAGAAAGACCAGGTGATTGGTAAAGTCGTCAAAAGTGAAGACATTCCTGCAGCGACGCAACTCTTCACGCCAAACTGGATTGTGAAGTATTTGGTACAGAACAGTGTCGGTCGTCTATGGATGATGGCACAGCCTGATAGTACGCTTGCAAGTAATTGGGAATACTATATTCAGCCAGCTGAGCAAAGCGACGAAGTCAATGCACAACTGAAACAACTGATTGATGTGCGGATCAGTGAAGATGGCGATACTTTAAACCCTGAAAGCATTACGGTACTCGATCCTGCCTGTGGTTCGGGGCATATTCTGGTGGAAGCCTATGATTGCTTAAAAGCAATTTACTTAGAGCGTGGTTACCGTAGCCGTGATATTCCACGTTTGATTCTGGAAAACAACCTATACGGGATTGATATTGATACTCGTGCGGCACAATTGGCGAGTTTTGCGCTGTTAATGAAAGCGCGTGAGGATGACCGCCGTTTATTCAGCAATCCACCGAAGCTGAATATTATTGCACTGCAAGATAGTCAGCCTGAGCGTTTAGATGCATTCAGTCAGGATTTGGCAAGTACTGGTATTGCACAGGCAGATTTAAAAGAACTACTGGACTTGTTTGAACATGCTTCGACCTTTGGTTCTTTGATTCAAATTCCTGCAGCATTCGCTAAAAAGCTGTCTGATTTAGAAACCAAGCTGAATACAGCGTCAGAGTCAGGGGATATTTTTGCGCAGCAGTCGGCACAAGAGCTATTACCTTTGGTACAACAAGCTAATTTGTTGGCTAAACAATATGATGCAGTGATTGCTAACCCGCCATATATGGGTAGTAAATTTTATGCACCCGCTCTTAAAAAATTCATTGAAAGTAACTATAAGGTGGCAAAAGGTGATTTATACACCTGCTTTATGGTCAGAAATGAATATTTAGCTAAAACTGGTGCACTAATTGGCATGATCACTATTCCTAACTGGATGTTTTTGTCTAGTTATGAGGAATTAAGAAAATGGCTATTTGAAAAAACAAATTTACAAACGATGAGCCATAATGGTCGTGGAGTTTTTGGGTCTGACTTTGGTAGTTGTGCATTTACATTCCAAAAGGCTCCTATCCTAGATTATAAGGGTGTGTATAAAAGACTATTTGAAAAACAAGGAAGTGTTTCTTCAAATGATGAGCTAGATAATATATTCAAATTATCTAAATCTTTTTATGCCTCCGCAAATGACTTTAAGAAAATTCCAGGTAGTCCTGTGGCTTATTGGGTGAGTGATAAGGTACGAGAAATTTTTGAAACTAGCTCTTCTTTAAATGATGTAGCAGATGCTCGACAAGGTCTAGCTACTACAGATAACAATCGCTTCTTACGTTTATGGCAAGAAATTAATTTTCAAAGAATTGGTTTTAATATAAAAAATCGGGAATATGCCCAATTGTCGGAGAAAAAATGGTTTCCACATAATAAAGGGGGGGAGTTTCGTAAATGGTTTGGTAACCAAGAATATGTAGTGAATTGGGAAAATGATGGACAGGAAATAAAAGATAATATACTTTCCAGATACTCTTATTTAAAAACTCCTGATTTTGTTGCGAAAAATCAACAATTTTATTTTAAGAGTTCTGTGAGTTGGACTGCGATTACATCTGCTAAATTTTCTGCTCGACGAGATTTTGGTGGCTTTATTCCCTCAAATGCTGGAATGAGTGTTTATGCTGATAATGACACATTAAAATTTTTAAATTCTTTGATGAATAGCATACTTTGCGATGCGTTCTTAAAAATTATTAGCCCTACATTAAATTTCGGTGCTGGTGACATTAGTAAGATTCCTTTGAAAGTAAATGAAACAAACAAATCAAAGATAAGCTATTTACATGATGAAGCTATTAAATTCTCCAAAATTGATTGGGACTCGTATGAAACTTCATGGGACTTTACTCAAAACCCTGTTATCCGTACGGAGCAGCCAAACTTAGAACAAGCATTTAATACATGGCAACAGCAAAATTCTGCCGCCGTGGCAGAAATGAAACGTCTGGAAGAAGAAAACAATAAGCTGTTTATTGACGCTTATGGTTTACAGGATGAACTCACCCCAGACGTGCCTGATGAGCAAATCACGCTCACCCGAGCTGAACGTGAAAAAGACAGCCAGCGTTTAGTCTCTTATGCACTTGGCTGCATGATGGGGCGTTATAGCCTAGATGAACCAGGCCTGATCTATGCCCACGCAGGCAATCAAGACTTTGATGCCAGTCGTTATCAAACATTCCCAGCCGATACGGATGGCATTATTCCACTAACTGAAATGCATTGGTTTGAAGATGATGCAACGCACCGTATTCAAGAGTTCTTAACCGCCGTTTGGGGGAAAGAGACACTGGATGCCAATATGCAGTGGCTGGCTGAAAGCTTGGATAAGAAAGCCAGTGAAACGGCTGAAGACACGATTCGCCGTTACCTCGCCAGCAAGTTCTACAAAGACCACATGCAGACCTATAAAAAGCGTCCAATCTATTGGTTATTTAGCAGTGGTAAACAGGGCGCTTTCCAGGCGTTGGTGTACTTGCACCGCTATAACGAAAGTACCTTGGCACGTATGCGTACTGAATACGTTATGCCACTCATTTCCAAAATGGCTGCTTATGCTAATTCTCTGGAAACAGCAAAAGAAAGCAGTGACTCTGCGGCTGAAATCAAACGTATCGAGAAAAAACTGCAAGATTTGCATAAGCAACAAGCTGAACTCAGTAGTTTTGAGGAAAAACTGCGTCATTATGCCGATCAGCGTATATCACTGGATCTAGATGATGGGGTGAAAGTGAACTACGGCAAGTTTGGGGACTTGTTGGCTGAAGTGAAAGCTGTGACGGGGGAAAAGTGATGAATAGCTTTTCTTCCACACTAGATCATGCAGAGGTGGTTGCATGAACTTAAGTCAACTACAACAAGGTCTGGAACAAGCCTTTTATACTGAACAACACCGAATCGTCTTTTGGTACGATGCAGAACAGTCATTTACTGAAGAAATCAAAGCCCTAGAGCTAAATGATGTCCAGATTCTGAATATGGCAGAAGAATCCAGCCTTGCGATCAAGCTTAAACTGGAACTGGAAGACCAGCAGGGCAAATACTTGCTGTATTTCCCAAGCTCTGAGCCTGAAACCGAAAAAGACTGGTTACTGGACATCAAGCTGTATTCACGCAGCTTCTATGCCGATCGTTTCTCGATTATTTTCAATGAGCTCGGTTTACAACAACAAAGTTTAAGAGAACATCTGGCCAAACGTGAAGAGTTCCTCAAAGCCAAAGCCCGTCTGAGCACCTTAAAACGCTATATCCAGTCTGATGCAGATGAACAGGATCTGGATATGGCCATGATTGCGGCTGTGGTCAAAGCTGACAGTGCCGAACTCATGCATATCGTTCTAGCACTGGCAGATGAAATGGTACAGCAGAACCTGGCTCTGGAAGTCAATCCAGACTCCTTTGCTGAACTGGAAAAATTCCAACTGGTGCCAGCTTTAGTCACAGCATTACAGGCGGAAATTGGTTATCCAGCATCGGTTGAAGAATTGAATGGGGAAGCACCATTCAAGCTCGGTACGTTCTTTATCCGTTTGATGACCACGGGTTTCTGTGAAAGTCTGGGCGATATACCGCTATGGGCTCAGGAACTGGTGATGTCATCCGTCAGCTCCCGTGCGACGGCTAGAGCCTTTTTGTCGCGCTGGAGAGACAGCTCCAAATATTACCCAACCTTCGATACACTCTCCCAGACCGTGGCAAATGCACTGCGGATCCAAGAAAAGGTCGGGGCCTTTGATCTGGAGCAGCTGCTCGATGTCATGACTTTTGAAGTGATTGAACAAAAGATCATTGTCGATCTGTCCAGCCAGATCCCTGCAGCAACCAAAGCTGAACTGGAACATTTCAGAACGATTATTTCTACCCGTCTGGATGGCTATTGGGCTTCCAAACATAAGGATGATGCAACCCGCCGTAAATATCGCACTGTCTATACAGCGTTGCAGGCAGCCATTGACCTGTTCAGTCTGCGACTGCTGTTTGATTCTGGGTTCTATTTCGACTCCAGCGAAGCCTTGTATAAAGCCTACGAGCAGGAGCTGTATCGCTTTGATATGGCATATCGCCACTACAGTGCTGCTTCTCAACGCGCTCATGTCGATATCCTGAAAAAACTCGATGAAGAAGTGGAAAATTGCTATGCCTACTGGTTTATTGACCACTTGGCACGCAACTGGGGCGAGCGTGTAGAAGCTGAGCAACGCTTGAATGTCTGGAAAGTGGCAGATATCCCAAATCAGCAGAACTTCTACGATACCCACGTCAGACCCTTACTGGGTTCTGCAACTAAACGCCGTATTGTAGTGATCATCAGTGATGCTTTTCGCTATGAAGCTGCAGTAGAGCTGCGTGATCGAATCAATGAAAAGCGTTATTCTGAAGCGACCTTGTCTTCACAGCTGGGCGTTGTGCCAAGTTACACCACACTTGGCATGGCCTCGTTGTTGCCGCATCAGATTTTGGAGTACAAAGAGGCCGCAGGGGATGATGTTTTAGTAGATGGACAGTCCAGCAAAGGGACTGCAGCACGATCCAAAATTCTGGCGGCCTATAATGGATTGGCGGTTACCGCTGAAACGGTAAAAGGTTGGTCGCGTGATGAAGGCCGTGAAGCACTCAAAGACCATGATTTGATTTACGTTTATCACAACGTGATTGATGCTCGGGGAGACAGTGCCTCGACAGAATCAGAAACCTTTATGGCGGTGGAACATGCCATTGAAGAACTGACCGAACTTAGCCGCAAAATCTTGATGCATTTCAATATTTCTACCCTGTTGATCACAGCCGACCATGGCTTCTTGTTCCAGCAAAGTAAACTAGAATCTGCGGATCGTTCAAGTTTGACTGAAAAACCTGCGAATACATTGAAAAGCAAAAAACGCTATGTGATTGGGCATGGTTTACCAGAGAGCAAAGAAGCATGGAAAGGCTCAACCCAAGCTACGGCAGGCACACGATCTGCGACTGATTTCTGGATTCCAAAAGGGGCGAACCGTTTCCATTTTGTAGGAGGCTCACGTTTCGTGCATGGCGGCATCATGCCTCAGGAAATCGTAGTGCCTGTACTAACGGTAAAACAGCTGCGTGGTGAAAAGGCTGGACAGCGGACCAAGCGTAAAGTTGAGGTCATTTCTACCAAATCCACGCTGAAAATGGTCAATAACATCCAGAAGTTTGATTTGATGCAAACTGAAGCTGTCAGTGAGCTGGTCATGCCAGTGACCCTGTCGATTGCCATTTATGATGGGGATATCAAAGTATCTAGTGAAGAAACCTTGACCTTTGATAGCAGTACCGACTCTGTTGCCGATCGGGTTAAACAGGTCAGGCTGTCATTGTCCGGTACTGATTTTGACCGTAAGAAAGATTACTTCCTGGTACTGAAGGACAAAGACCTGAATATCGAAATGCAGCGCTATAAGGTCACCATTGATCTGGCATTTACCGATGACTTCTTCTGATAACGAATTAACGATAGAGCGTAGCCTACATGGAATCTGCTAACGATAAAGAACTGGATCAGCTGCTGAATGAACACTTTGCTGGGCGGGTGGTACGTAAGGATCTGACTAAACTGATCAAAGAAGGGGCCAATGTCCCTGTCTATGTACTCGAATACCTGCTGGGGATGTACTGTGCCTCGGATGATCCAGAGATCATTGAACAGGGACTACGTAACGTAAAGACCGTACTGGCTGAGAACTACGTCCGTCCTGATGAAGCCGAGAAGGTGAAATCCCTGGTCCGTGAACGGGGCAGTTATAAGGTCATTGATCGGGTGACCGTAAAGCTGAATGAGCGTAAGGACAAATACGAAGCATCATTTAGTAATCTGGGCATCAAAGATGCCGAAATCTCGGCAGGCATCGTCAAAGAGTATGAAAAATTACTTGTTGGTGGTATCTGGGTCATTGCTACGCTCAGTTATTATTTTGAAGAAGGACAAACCAGCTCGCCATTTGGGGTGAGTTTACTCAAGCCGATTCAAATGCCGAATATGAATATGGATGAACTCTTCAGTGGCAGAGCAGCATTAAGCACTGATCAGTGGCGCGAGAGTTTAATCCGTTCGATCGGCATGGAACCGGCTTCGTTAAAAGAGGACGTGCAATGGCACATATTAGCGCGTATGGTTCCGTTCGTTGAAAATAACTATAACGTCTGTGAACTTGGACCACGCGGTACCGGGAAAAGCCATATTTACAAAGAGTGTTCACCGAATAGTATTCTAGTTTCAGGTGGGCAAACCACTGTCGCCAATCTGTTCTATAACATGAGTAGCCGCCGTATTGGTCTGGTGGGGTTGTGGGATGTGGTGGCCTTTGATGAAGTTGCCGGTATTTCCTTTAAGGACAAAGATGGCGTTCAGATCATGAAAGACTATATGGCCTCAGGATCTTTTGCCCGTGGTCGTGAACAGATGGAAGCCTCAGCTTCGATGGTTTTTGTGGGTAATATTAACCAAAGTGTTGAATCCTTGGTGAAGACTAGCCACTTATTGGCTCCTTTTCCTGAAGCAATGATCGATTCAGCATTCTTTGATCGCTTTCATGCCTATATCCCGGGTTGGGAAATTCCAAAAATGCGTCCGGAATTCTTTACTAACCGTTATGGTCTAATCGTTGATTATCTGGCTGAATTCTTCCGGGAAATGCGTAAGCGTAGTTTTGCGGATGCCATTGAGAAGTACTTTAAGCTCGGCAACAACCTGAATCAGCGCGATGTGATTGCCGTTCGCAAGACGGTTTCCGGATTGATGAAGCTGCTCTACCCACATGGTCAGTTTAACAAAGAAGATGTACGGCAATGCCTGGAATATGCACTGCAGGTGCGCCGTCGGGTCAAAGAACAGCTGAAGAAAATTGGAGGGATGGAATTCTATGATGTGCATTTCAGCTATATCGACAATGACACCTTAGAAGAGCATTTTGTTTCAGTCAAAGAGCAGGGGGGTGGCGGACTTATTCCCGAAGGTCCTGCTAAACCAGGTTTTCTGTATACCATCGGACTCAGTAATAAGGGCATGCCAGGTTTATACCGCTTAGAACTGCAAGTCACTAAAGGTTCAGGAAAATTGGCGACATCTGGCTTATGGAATTCAAGTAGTGCCAAAGAACAGGTCAAGATTGCTTTTGATTACTTCAAGGCCAATGCATCCCGGATCTCGGGGGGCAGTAAGGTGCTGGAACATGATTTCCATTTACATGTGGTGGAATTACAGAATACCGGCCCGCTCAGCCATCTTGCTCTGCCAAGTTTAGTGGCTTTTGCTTCTGGCCTGTTAGGACGATCGGTACAAAGTCAGATGGTGGTACTGGGTGATATGAGCTTGGGTGGTTCTGTGACACCGGTGGAAAGTATTGCCGAATGTCTTCAAGTTGCTTTTGATGCGGGTGCCAAGAAGGTTGCTTTGCCAATGAGTAGTGCGGCAGATATCCCAACGATTCCTGTGGAACTGTTTACCAAGTTCCAGACCAGCTTTTATGCAGATCCGGTAGATGCTGTGTTTAAGGGGCTAGGGGTGGATTAATTTCATATCTGTCTGGAAGAGTTACAGTAGATTGTTTTAAATTCAGTTTCTCAAGTTAAACACCATGTTGTAAAAGCATAATACTGCCTCTTTTAAAGAGCTAGTATTTTAGGGGGGGATTACCCTTCATTTTTTCTTGATCAGATATCTGTTGTATTTTGACAGGATTTTGTTGATCTAAATATTTTTGATACCAAACACGCAATGTTTCAGGAGTACAACCGATTTTAGGAGCAATAGCTGTGATTGCTGCCCAAGTAGAAGGATAATCTTTTTCAGATTCAATTAGTAATTGAACCGCTCTTTCTCTGATTTCAGGGGTCAATTTTACTTTGCCATTTGTAAGGTAAAAGGGGTCAATTTTAGAATGCCGTTGACAATGTATCGCCTTTTGAGTTTGAAGCAATGTACAATGATAAGATTAACCCGTTAGGTCAGGTGGCCTAACTTAAATAAAAATTCTCCGACAAACCCGGTACGGTTCACTATCTATTGTTATTCTTACCTGAAATTGATGTGAGCTTATAGAGACAAGGTAAATTTGCAAAAGTGCCGGCTATTCAGTGTTCATTGAATGTTTAATTTAATTTATTAAGCTTGACCTTGGAGTGGCTCTAAGCCTTATACTTGGTACAAATTTTTCGATTGTTATGATGATGCGTTCTACTACATGGATTACAGTCTTGGTTGGATTGTTCATGTTCCAAAGCTTTTGGAATGTGGCGGCGGCCTTTTGTGTCCATGAACAACAGCCTCAATCACAGCAGAGTTATCATTTTGGTCATCACCAAAATACCTTGTGTGCCAGCGATAGTCGTCAACACGATCATAATGGACAGTCAGAAAACATAAAAACATTCAGTAGCGATTTAGAAATCGGTGAAGATCATCAAGATCATCTACCATCGATGACGCATTTGATTGTACAAAATGAAAAAGTAGATGTGTTTCATCCAAGCTCTGAAGTTAAAGTGAATCCACAATTTCATTGGAAAAACAGCTATCAGGCTCCTGACCTGTTTCAACAAAGCCCACCTCCCAAATTTTCCCCGCTCATGGTGGGGTAGCCTAAAACATTCCCACCACTTTTATTATTTAAATAAGTGGGAAAAATCATGTCTTCACAATCAATTATACTCTTGCGTCATAGCTTGGTTGCTTGTATATGTGCAGCGGCTATGCAATATAGCTATGCTGAAAACGTTACCAGCTTTGAATCCGCTTTAGCAAAAGTACAAAGTTACCAGACTCAAGACAAGCTGTGGCAACAAGTTCAGCAAATATCTGAATTGAATATTCAGCAAAGTCGGTTATGGCAGAATCCAAGTATAAGTTTAGAACAGTCTGGCTTTGGCTCAGGTCAAGAACAGGAATTCAATGTTGGCGTTAGTCAACCTCTAGATCTATTTGGTCAGCGTAAGCTGAACCGGGTGATTGCCAATACCTCGAATCAACAAATCCAATTGCAACAGCAATTATGGAAGGCACAAAGCCAACTGATTGTTAAATTTGCATGGTCGCAATTTGCACTTGCTGAGGTTGAGCAGTCTGCTTATTCAGTACAGTTAAAAACAAGTAAAGCCAATCTGGACAGTGCCCATAAACGCTATCAGGCAGGCAGTATTGCCCTGGTTGATTTTGAGCGTACCCAAATTGAAGCGCTAGAAATCCAACGACTTTATCAGCAAGCGATGCTGAATAAACAAGCTGCCGGTCGTCAGCTGTCTAATTTGTGGGGGGGAGAAACATCTTCACATCTTCAATTGAATAAAACCGCTATCCCTTGGCCAGAGCAAAGTCTCCAAACTGTGCAACGGTATATTGCTGAAGGGTGGCTAGAAAAATTCTATGCCTTGAACATTCAGCAATCGGATCATCAAATTGAAAATTTAAGAATTCAGGCACGTCCCAATCCGACTTTAAATGTAGGCATGAAACGTAGCAAAACCCCTAATGAAAGCAACGATACGACTTTGGCAATCGGCGTGGCTATTCCACTGAATATTTTCAACCGCCAGCAATATGCGATCCCGATGGTCCAGCAACAGCAAATATTGCTGAACCAACAGCAGCAGCGTGAGCTGAAGCAACAAATACTCAATATTGCCAACAGCATGCATCAGCTCAAAGGTTTACGTAGCCAGTTCGATGCCACAACAGCACAAGTTACTTTGGCGACCAAAGTTCAGAGCCGTACTTTACAAGGGTTTCAGGCAGGGAAACTGTCCATTACCGACGTTCAGCAAGCAACCACCCAACTGCAGAATCTTCGATTGGGTCAATTACAAATTCTACGTCAAGCTTGGCAAACTGCCCTCGCAGCTGAGGCACTCAGTATTGGCACAAGTTATGAAGAAATTAGCCGTTCGGATGCCTATACACAACTGAATAAAAAGGCAGTCGAAGCATCGCAAAATTTAATCAATGGGGGAGCACGATAAAATGAACGCCAAGCAAAACGGAAAAATATCCCAGTCTCTCATGATTGCAATTTTGATTCTGATTACGGTCTTGGTCAGTCTGGTTATTTGGTTAAGTTCAAAAAAAACTGAATCTGAGGGGCATGGTCATGATGAGGGAAATGCCGAACATTCTGATGAAGATAGTTCTGAAGAAGGACATGCTGAAGAAGGCGAAATACAACTGACCAGCCAACAAATGGTTGAACAAGGTTTAAAAGTTGCTGTTGCATCCACAGGATTGGTTGAAAAGCTGACAACCCTGCCAGGTAAATTGGTGGTGAATACCGATCAACAAGCGCATATATCGCCTAATTTTAGTGGTCATGTCGAGCAGGTCAATGTGGCTTTAGGACAGAGCGTGCAAAAAGGACAAACGCTGGCTGTACTAATCGTGCCTGAACTGATCGACCAACAGGCAAATCTGCGTATGGCACAGGTGAATCTGGATTTGGCCCGTAAAGATTACCAGCGCGAACAGCAACTCTGGTCACAGGGGATTTCTGCCAAACAGGATTACCAGCGTGCCGAAAATGCCTACCGTCAAGCGCAGATTACTGTCCAGTCCTCACAAGCACGTTTAAATGCATTAGGTGCAAGTGGCAATAACAATGGGCGTTTTCTGATTAAAGCACCGATCTCTGGGGTGATCAGTCAAAAAGATATTGTGGTCGGTGAAAATGTGCAACTGGCTAATCAGCTCTTTGTCATTGAACAGCTGAAAGATTTATGGCTTGAGTTTAATTTGCCGAATCAATTCTCAGGTCAACTGCAAGCCGGGCAAAAAATTGACTTTAAAGTGAATGATTCAGATCAAATCTATAAAGCTACTGTACAAAGCTTAACCTCTCAGGCAGATGTACAAACAGGGCGTCTGGTGGTGCGCGCAAAACTCGATGCGCAAGCTACTGAGTTGCGTTCTAATGTGCTAGTGAGAGTGTTGATTCCGGAAGCTACAGCAAAATCAGCCCTTCGGATTCAAAAGTCTGCGCTGCAAAGTATTGAAGGTGAAGACAGTATTTTCATCGTAGATTCAGAACAAAAAGGTCAAGTCCACTTAAAAGCACAGAAAGTGCAATTGGGGCAGGCTTCAAGTGATGGACAATGGCTTGAAGTGATTTCTGGGCTGACTGAAGGGCAGAAGTATATCGCTCAAGGCAGTTTCTTGTTGAAATCTGAATTAGAAAAAGACGAGGCAGGCCATGAACATTAATTCTGATCTGCCAAAACCAGAAGGTTTATTCGAACGAATCATTCAGTTTTCCATACAAAATGCGATTTGGGTGTTGCTCTTTGTCTGTACCTGGATTGCGGTCGGGGTGTATAGCTATCAGAAACTCCCGATTGATGCTGTACCCGATATTACCAATACCCAAGTCCAGATTAATACTCAAGCCAAGGGTTTTACTGCGCTTGAAGTCGAACAGCGGATTACCTATCCCATTGAAAATGCCATGGCTGGCATTCCGGATCTGGAGCTTACCCGTTCCATATCCCGTTATGGACTCTCTCAAGTCACCATTGTCTTTAAAGATGGGACTGATATTTATTGGGCCCGTCAGCAGATTAACCAACGGATACAGGAGGCGCAATCTGAGTTGCCTGCACAAATCGCACCGACGATGTCCCCCGTTTCTACGGGTCTCGGTGAGATTTATCAATGGGTACTGAAGGCAGATCCGAATGCGAAAAAGCCGGATGGAACTGCATACACGCCGATGGATTTGCGTGAGATTCAGGACTGGATTGTGCGTCCTCAACTGCAACGTGTTAAGGGAGTTGCAGAGGTCAACAGTATTGGTGGTTTTGAAAAAACCTATGTGGTCTCTCCCGATTTAAACCGGATGCAGCAACTGAATATCTCATTAGAACAACTGCAACAGGCTTTAGCGCAAAATAATGAGAACCGAGGTGCAGGTTATATTGAAGACAATGGTCAGCAACTGACGGTACGTGTACCGGGTGCATTCAATGGGCTTTCTGATATTGAGAACACCATGCTGGGTAGCCCAAATGGCAGCCCAATTCGGGTTGGTGATATTGCGCAAGTCTCTATTGGGCATGATTTAAGAACCGGTGGGGCAACCTATAACGGCAAAGAAACCGTTTTAGGGGTTGCCATGATGGCGATGGGTGGAAATAGCCGGACTGTTTCTAAAGCTGTGGATGCCAAGCTTCAAGATATTCAGAATAGTTTGCCTAAAGGGGTAGTGATTGAAACAGTGTACGACCGTACTACCTTGGTTGAGAAGGCGATTAAAACCGTTCAGAAAAACTTGGTAGAGGGAGCAATCCTGGTCATCATCATTCTGTTCCTGTTTTTAGGGAATATCCGTGCTGCCTTGATTACTGCCTGTGTCATTCCACTCTCTATGCTGTTTACCTTAACCGGGATGGCACAGAAAAATATCAGTGCCAATCTGATGAGTTTAGGTGCACTCGATTTCGGCATCATTGTCGATGGTGCTGTGGTGATTGTCGAAAACTGTATCCGGCGTTTAGCCCATACACAGCAACTGTTAAAACGACCTCTCACACAAAGTGAACGCTTTAAGGAAGTTTTTCTGGCTGCCCGCCAAGCACGTCGTCCTCTTATTTTTGGTCAGCTTATTATTTTGGTGGTGTATTTGCCGATTTTTGCTTTAAGTGGTGTGGAAGCAAAAATGTTCCATCCGATGGCATTGACAGTGGTACTAGCCCTTGTTGCAGCCATTATTTTATCGATCACCTTTGTGCCTGCTGCTGTGGCATTGTGGGTCAAAGGCGATATTCAAGAAAAAGAAAGTCGTTGGATGTTATGGCTAAAAGCTAAATATCAGCAAACTCTTGATATTTCGTATCAATACAAAGCAGTTGTGCTGACTTTTGCACTGTGTGTATTAGTGATTACGGGATTTATCAGTACCAAACTCGGCAGTGAATTTGCACCACAGCTCAGTGAAGGAGACTTTGCGGTACAACAGTTACGTTCACCAAGTACAGGCTTAGAAGAGTCTTTACGTATTCAGGAGAATACTGAAAAACTTCTTTTAAAGAGTTTCCCTGAAATTAAGGCAGTATTTGCCAGAACGGGTACAGCCGAGGTTGCAACAGATGTCATGCCACCCAATATTTCAGATGGCTATATCATGTTAAAGCCTCGTTCAGAATGGCCAAATCCTAAAGAAAGTTTAGATGAATTACGTGGCCGTATGGTGACGTATTTAGCCACGATTCCAGGCAATAATAGTGAATTTTCACAACCGATTGAACTCCGATTTAATGAATTGATCTCAGGTGTGCGTAGTGATGTTGGTGTGAAAATCTTCGGTGATGATATGAATGTCCTCAATACTGAGGCGACTAAAATCTCCAAAATCATTCAGCAAATATCGGGTAGCAGTGCCGTGAAAGTTGAGCAGACCTCAGGTTTGCCATTACTGAATGTCGAGGTAAATAAAACTTTGGCTGCACAATATGGTTTGAGTGTGCGTTCAATTCAAGACCTTGTGGCAACCAGTATTGGTGGACAAAGCGTGGGAGAGATTTTAGAAGGCGATCGTCGTTTTGATTTTGTTATCCGTCTTGGAGAGCAAGACCGTAGTGTCGCATCTGTTTCCCAGTTACCTATTCAGCTTCCAAATGGTGGCAGTATTTTATTGTCGGATGTCGCGCAAGTCTCGACCATTGAAGGAATCAACCAAGTCAGTCGAGAAAATGGTAAACGCCGAGTTGTGGTTACAACGAATGTTGAAGGGCGTGATTTAGGGTCTTTTGTTTCTGATGTACAGACACAGCTCAAAGCATACACTTTGCCAAGTGGTTATTGGATAGAATATGGCGGTCAGTTTGAAAATTTGGCTTCAGCCAAAGCACGGATGCAAATCGTGATTCCACTGGCTTTAATCACTATCTTTATTTTACTGATGGCGGTCTTTCACAATGTCAAAGAAAGTCTATTGGTCTTTACCGGGGTACCCTTTGCCTTGACCGGTGGTGTGCTGTTCCTTTGGCTAAGGGATATTCCATTATCGATGTCAGCTGGAATTGGCTTTATTGCCTTATCTGGTGTTGCAGTCCTCAATGGACTGGTAATGCTGACCTTTATTAAGGAATTAAGGGACAAATATCCAGTGCATAAAGCCGTGTGGCAAGGGGCTATTTTGCGCTTAAGACCAGTGTTGATGACAGCTTGTGTGGCTTCACTGGGTTTTGTACCAATGGCGCTGGCAACCGGAACAGGGGCTGAGGTTCAACGGCCACTGGCAACCGTAGTGATTGGCGGGATTATCTCTTCAACATTACTAACTTTGGTGCTGTTACCCGTGCTTTATCGTTGGATAAATGAAAAGAAAGTTTCTTAATCCAATAGATTAGTCGATTTACAGCAGAGATATTGGCTGTTATCCAATATCTCTGCTCATCATAAATAGAATAAGGAAAATATTTTATGTCAGAACATCATGATCATAGCCATGCGGTTGTTACTGAAGAAAATAGGGCACTGTTGCAAATAGAGATTTGAGTCGATGATGTTCCCTTTAAAAAGTGCTTAGAGACCGAAAACCCTGTTGATTAGACACACTTCACCCTGAGGCTGACCATAATAAAATGACGATGCTTGTCCTTTACGTAGTGCACGCATGACTTCAATACCTTTAATTGTGGCATAAGCAGTCTTCATAGATTTGAATCCTAATGTGGCCCTGATGATCCGCTTTAGCTTGCCATGATTACATTCGATCACGTTATTTTTATACTTAACCTGCCTGTGCTCAAGATCTGGTGGACATTTTCTTTCCCATTTTAACCGTGATAAAGCACGTCCATATGTGGGTGCTTTATCCGTGTTGATCATTTGTGGAATTTGCCACTTCTTCACATTATTTAAAATTTTTCCAAGAAAACAATATGCTGATTTGGTATTACGTCTAGAAGAAAGATAAAAATCAATGGTATCGCCACGTTGATCGACTGCACGATACAGATAAGACCATCGTCCATTCACTTTTACATAGGTTTCATCAATATGCCACGAGCTCAGATCTGTAGGATTACGCCAATACCAGCGTAAACGTTTTTCTATTTCAGGAGCATAACGTTGAACCCAACGGTAAATAGTCGTGTGATCAACATTCACACCCCGTTCGGCCAGCATTTCCTGCAGTTCACGATAGCTAATGCCATATTTACAATACCAGCGCACAGCCCAAAGAATGATTTCGCCCTGAAAATGCCGACCATGGAAAGGATTCATATGCTGCACCTTTAGCTAAAACAGTCTTCAGCTTACCATTCGTGGTTATTTGCAACAGTGCCCTTACTTCAAAGCCAAAATTTTTCGGGCACCATTAAGTACGAATAAAGAAACCAGTATGCCAATGATTAAGTCTGGATAAGCTGATCCCGTCCACGCCACGAGTACACCGGCAAATATAACGCCCATATTTACGACAACGTCATTCGCCGAGAAAATCCAACTGGCTTTCATATGTGCGCCATCTTCTCGATGACCAGAAATAAGATATAAGCATGTCACGTTAGCTATAAGTGCGAGCAGGCCAATAACAATCATGAGCGTTGATTCTGGCTCGCTTCCAAACATGAATCGTCTAATGACATCAACAATCACGATAACAGCAAGTAATAACTGAATCCAACCTGCGAAATGGGCTGCTTTTATTTGATATTTCGCAGCTTTTCCGACGGCATATAGCGCAATACCATAAACGGCTGCATCGGCAAACATATCTAGAGAATCAGCAATCAATCCCGTAGACGCAGCAATAATACCGCTGATGAATTCTATAAAGAAAAGTAGAGCATTAATACCTAATAACAGTTTAAGTACTTTAGCTTGTCTCACAGGATCAGGTTCATTAGGTATATCGCCTGAAGAAAGCTGTGTTTCATCAAGTTTCGCCCCAAAACCCAGTCCTTCGAGTTTAGCCGTAATTTGCTGAATCCCTTCATTATGGAAGACTTTCAGTTTTCGATTGGGAAGATCAAAAGTAAGACCTTTAACTGCTTCAATATCTGCAAGAGCCATACGGACCATTTGCTCTTCAGCAGAGCAATCCATTTTAGGAATGGTGTAGGTACTTGTTTGCTTAGCCTGTTGATTGCTTATATAAGTTTCAGTCTTCACAAGCTTTGCACCAAAACCCAAAGCTTCAAGTTTGGTGGTTATATTTTCATCTTTTTGATTATGTAGAACCTTTAAAGAACGGTTAGGTAAATCAAAGATGAGTTTTTGAACACCATCAATTGAAGATAGCGCCATACGAACCATCTGTTCTTCCGCAGAACAATCCATTTTGGGAACTAAGTATTCACTCATGTAGTGCGAATCTTTTAAAATATCTTCAGTGCTTAAATTTTCTTTGGGATCAGAACCATAACAGGATTGAGCGGTATCTTCACAACTGTTTGAAGTGTTACAGCAAGGAGATGAAGATTTTTTTTCTTCCTCTTCACCACAACAGCTAAGCGTATTATCACAATTCTTTGAATTGTTTGCTTCTGAACCGTACCGGGTTTGTCGGAGACTTTTTTATTTAAGTTAGGCCACCTGACCTAACGGGTTAATCTTATCATAGTACATTGCTTCAAACTCAAAAGGCGATACATAACCCAGTGCACTGTGTACA
>NZ_VOZO01000019.1:0-23467 GCF_013419715.1 Acinetobacter sp. YH12063
AGGATCAGAAAGCTTGTTTGAATCGATGTATTTCATCCGCAGATTATGCACGAATGCTAAGAAATCCGGAGTGCAAATATTAACCAAAAGAAGATCGTTTTTTGATTTATGAAAGAGATCTATTCTTATTTATAATTTTTTTTGCGTTGAGCTCACTATCAACGTTTAAAATAATGAATATATCGGAGAAAAGCTGGCTTTATTTACATGGCCCAGTAAGATGAAATTTACTCAATGGTAAATTTAGCTTATTGGGCATTTTTTTGTCGATGCGTTTAAAGGGAAATTTGTACAGGATGTTGTTATGCTGAAAATGTTGGCTTTGGATCGTTTTACCATTCTACTTTTTGTAATGGTCATACTTGCGACTTTTTTGCCTGTTAGTGGTCAAGCTGCAGAAATCTTTGGCTATATTACCACGGCTGCAATTGCCATTTTATTTTTCCTTCATGGTGCAAAGTTATCTCGTGAGGCTGTGGTTGAAGGCATAATGCACTGGAAGTTACATGCTTTAGTTTTTGCTTTTACCTTTGCATTATTTCCATTATTGGGTTTAATGGCGAAACCAATTCTCGTGCCGATGTTAGGGCAAGAGTTGTATTGGGGCTTTTTGTTTATGTGCTTTTTACCCTCGACAGTACAGTCTTCTATTGCATTTACTTCGGTAGCACAGGGTAATGTTGCTGGCGCAGTCTGTAGTGCATCATTTTCAAATATTATTGGGATGTTTATTACCCCAGTGATGGTGGCCTATTTTATTCTTGGTCAGTCACAACATAACTATGATCCGACGGCATCTATTATCCAAATTACCCTGTTATTACTGATTCCCTTCATTTTAGGGCAGCTCCTCCGTCCTTGGGTGTTTCCTTATATGAAGAAAATGCCAAAAATCGTCAAGGTATTTGATCAGGGCTCAATTTTGATGGTGGTCTATGGTGCATTCAGTAGTGCAGTGGTGGCAGGGCTATGGCATCAAGTGAGTGGTATGACCTTATTCCTATTGATTGTGGCGTGCTCTGCCTTGTTAACGATCATTATGTTATTGGCGCTATATGTACCACGTTGGTTGGGCTTTAGCCGAGCTGATCAAAAGACGATTTTCTTTTGTGGTTCTAAAAAAACCTTGGCGAGCGGCGTGCCCATGGCACAAATTTTATTTATTGGGCAGCCGATGGGGATGATAGTTTTACCGATTATGATCTTTCACCAAATTCAGTTGATGGTCTGTGGTGTGATTGCCAACCTTTGGGCAAAACAAAGCCGTGGGCAAGAATAGGGCGAGATGAGTACGTCCTTTTAAAATACCTTATATAGATGAAAAAAAATCATGAAAATTAAAAGAGGCTTCTTCATTTTATTCTTGGGTTTGAACACAGTCGTTCATGCCCAAGAGGATTTATCCGTAAATAGTAACCGTGATGTCATTGAAAAAATGCCGCTCATCAGCCTGCAGCCCATGTTGGATTTTTGTCGTGATCGACAACCACAGATGAATACGGAATTAGATCAGGCTTATCAAACTGCAAAACTTAAATTAATTGCTGCAGTTCAGGCTGTCCGTTTTAATGGTGTAGAGCCATTAAAAGCAAAAGATGTTGATCAGCCCGTCGATGCACAATTTAAACAGCAGGTTCAAAGTATGTTAGAGGGCATGAGCAGATCATTACAGTCAGTAAATGCTACGACGTTTTGTCCTGCATTTATTGAAAAATTAGACCATTTTGATCAAGCCCAATTTCAGCGTACAGTCGAATTACAATATCAGAAATATTTAGAGCAAGCTCAACCTAAAGAGTAGAGCGATTCAGCCTTGAATATCTATTTATTAACAATAAAAAATCAGCTATAATTTGCCCCAACTTGTTGTGCTTAGCTCTGACGGTATCCGTCTCGGTGGGCCAAAAGAATGGTCTGTTATGGTGTTGGTCTGCTTTTTTAAGCCTTCCTTGTAGTGATGCAAGAGTGATCAATTGCGATGACAGCTAAACCTTCTTAAATCTTAGGAGTAATCGACGATGCGCGCCGATATTCACCCAAAATATGAAACTTTAGTTGCTACATGTTCATGCGGTAACGTAATTGAAACTCGTTCAGCTCTTGGTAAAGAAACTATTTACCTAGACGTATGTTCTGCTTGCCACCCATTCTACACTGGTAAACAGAAAAGCGTTGACACTGGCGGTCGTATCGACAAATTCAAACAACGTTTTGCTGGTATGTCACGTTCTATCAAACGTTAATATCCAAAACGAAAAACGGGCTTTATGCCCGTTTTTTTGTGCCGATAAAAAAGATAAACCTTAAATCGGCAATGTTCAGAACCTTATTGGTCCTGAACATCGATGAGATGGTCGAGTTTCTTCTGGAAATAATCGCCTTGAATAAAGCGAGCTTCGACATTCCAAGCATTGGCAAATAGGGTCATGTCATTTAATTCACGTAACATGATTTCAACAGTTTTGATTTCATGATAAGTGGTAATTTTTTCTTGGAGCTCTTGGCACGACTTATCGTTTGCAAGCATTTTGGTCAAACTTGAATCTAATGTTAAGCAGTGAACATCCATTTGGCGTAATAATGATTCACTAAACATCGAATGACCAAAATTGCGTAAAGCCAGTTCGGCACCATTTTTACGAAGTTCTACAAATGCTTTTTGAGCGGCATCGATATTGAGCTGAATGTCTTCTTCGGCAAATTGTAAAATCAGTGGATTTTTCAATTTACTACGAATAATCGTAATTAGTTTCGAAATAAACTCAGGGAAGGTGCGGTCGTTATATAGCACTTCTTTGTTCAGGTTAACGATTAATTTAGCTTCAGGGAACTGAGTGATGAAGTTGTGTAGTTGTTTACACGATTCAACTAAGATCCAACGATCCAATTTAATGGAAAGCTCAGAGTCTTCAGCCAATTCACGTAGTTGGGCGATATCTTTCCATTTATTTTCAAAAATAAAGCCGCTGGTTACTTCATAAGTATAAAGATGTGAATCTTCTTTATCATACAGTTGCTGATATTTAAGATGAATTTCACCGCGTTCTAAGCAGTTGCGAAGGGCCTTGATAACAGGAGCTTCATCACTAACGACAATCGGCGCAATTTGTGCTTCTGGTGTACCGAAATCTAAACTTGGTATGTCAATTTCTAATGGAATCGTTAAGTCGATTTCAGGTGCTTGTTGGTTGGTTGGTAGCGCAGTATTAAAGGCTTTCGCAATAAAGGTATCAAAATGTGCTTCATCACGAATATCGCTGTCTAAAACACTGTATCCTATGCGTAAATTTAATGGATAAGTTTCATTGTTTACACTGAGTAATTGAGGTTTGCTCAGGGTGTTAAGACCAATCAACTTAGAATCAAGTTTGAGCTGATTATCCGCTTGGAATAAGGCAACGATTGCACCATTATCTAAACTAAATAATGGAGCATGAGTCTGATCTTTCAAGAAGTCTTTAATATTGGTGAAATAGCTCTTATAGGTATTCCAATCTTTTTGAAAAATCGCATCTGAGCAAGAAGCCAATGTAAATAGAACTACTGCATTTACATTAGCAGGTTGCTGAGCAATGGTACGGTTGAGTTGTTGAAATGCTTTTGGTTTTTGTGGGCTAGCTTCAACTTGAGCATTGCTTACAGCATTGCTGCTTTGACTGCCAATTTCAATTGCGAGCTGTAAAGCATCTTCTTCAGCCGTGGCAATAAATTCGAGTTTTAGTGGGTTTTGCCCAGCCACTGCGATATTTTGCGAAACAAGATCAAAACGTCCTAAATCGAGCTGCCCTTGGCTAATTTTTTTAAAGCGTTGTTTAAAGTCGTTGAGGTCAGTAGGTTGTAATAGATCGAGTAAAGGCAGACCAATTACATCATCTTCATTTTTTAGACCAAACAAAGTGAGATATTCAGCATTGGCTTGAATGTGAATGCCTTCTTGAATCACGGCAACCGCTTTACGACTATCTTCAACTAAAGCCTGGGTTTGGATTTGAGCTGTTTCGAGCTCTTCCATTAAATGTTGCTGCGATTGTTGTAGGCGACTAAAGGATAAAGCACGGATTAAACCAAAATAGAAACTCTCAGGTTCAGCAATATCGACAATGTCATAAATCCCTTTTTTGACTAAACTTGCATATTGTTCTGCTTGATAGTCTTCGGGTTTAAGTAAAATAATCGGTAAATTCGGTTGGCTCGATAGTTGAACTAAACTTAAAGCTTGTTCATATTTTAAATCATAAGCACGTCCAAAAATGATCAAGTCCCAATTGAGATTCAGCTGTTTTTCGAAATTTTGTAAATCATCAAGTAATATGGCATGAACTTGATGTTCGCTGTCTGTCAATAAATCACGTATCTGGTTAAAACGTATTTGATTATCATCAATAATGAGTAATCGAGTTTCCGTACGTTTTAGTTTTTTGGATAGTAATGGATTTCTCACTTTAATGCTTCCCATAAGTCGTTATTTTTGATCTCATTGCTCTGTTTCGCAATATAGTCTTTAACGACATTTTCTTGCTCTTCATTCAATAATTCATATTCAAAGCGAATAAAGCTTTGTGTCACCAACTGCGCTTTGGTGAGATAGACTTTGATGTCTTCTTTGCCTAAGCGAAGGTGGATCGTTTGTTTCTCTCGGAAGAGATTTGCCCCAGGTAAAATTAAGGTCGTAGACACTTGATCAAGTTGTGTGGTCTGTACCAATAAAGCAGGTTGATGATTTGTTGTATTGCGGTCGGTACGAATATGGGCTGAACATGGATACAAATCTTGAGCCAGTACTTCGAGACCCAATTCCAAACTTTTTTCAGTCGATTGTTTGATCCAACGAACAACACCGCCACGCCATTGGCTTTGAGCATTTTCTTGGATCAAAATAAATTCGCCGGTTTTTAAATTAGCAGGGGTAGGGCCAGTCCATTTAATGCGATAACCATTCACACTAATATCTAATACGTCAGCAGTATGAATCTGTTTTGCTTCACGATCTAGCGCTTTCGCATTAGTCATGCCTGTTGGCATATTTGAATCATGCGAATTGACAAAAGAGGCTTCATTGTGGAATTGATAATTGCCTTCCAAATCTAAAGTTTCGTGGAAGTTTTTACCTTTAGAGAGATAGAAATGCGCCACCATTAAGCTAAAGCAAATATTAATTTGCGCAGAATATTCATAACGTTCATGACGGCGTTCAGTGTTGTTGGTCAAAATATTATGAATATGGAAATATAGCGCTGGAGTTAAAAATAACTTTTCATTTTTAGATAAATAATTGGCATTTCTAGTTTGCGTTTCGGTCAAATGATCGAGCAAGTTTTGCGTTGAAATGTATACATTGGCTTGATAAGACCGATCTTGTTTTGAGTTATAAATCGGTGGGTGATCTTTTTTCGTGTCTACAACATAGCGTGAAAGCGTGGTTTCTTTCGGTAGGATTTGAACCAATTTTGCCCAGTCAAAGCTACATAAATACAAACCTTGGATTTCAGCAGGGCGAATCTGATGATTATTGAAAATATCTAATAAGATTAATTGTGCATAAGCTTGAGCAATATTTGCAATTTGATGTTGAGTACCCAGTAACTGATTGACATTACTTTGATAGAAATTGTGTTCAATGGCACATTCAATCAGTTGATGTGCCGCAATCCATTGACCTGCAGTCGGTGTGGCATACAACATATGTTGTTGATACAACAACAGTGTCAGTTGTTGCAACGCATAGTAGATTGATGCAATTCGAGCGGTTTGTAAGCTTTTTTTATGGCCGAATGAAAAAATCGAAAACTTTTGTTGATTAAGCTGCTGATTACATCGTTTGGCAATATCAATATAGATTTTGGCAAAGTGACTGCGTAAAAGCATCGCCAATTCAATGATTTGGTCATTACGATCCGTGGTAATGAGGCTTTGATTGGTAAAGTGTTTTTCTAAGCTTGTGAGCACACTTTCCATAGTCGGATGTAAAATTTGAACCAAATCAAAACGTAGCATCTCTTGGCATTTCAGCTCGGAGATTTCAAGTAAGGCATTGAATAAAGCTTTAGATGAGGTACCCAATTGTAAAATTGAAATACCGTTTAACCACTCTTGCAGACCTTTAGCATTGGTCGGACAAAAGCTTAATTTATCCAGCTTTAATTCAGTCGGATTGTAAAACGTATCTGAAGTATGCGTGGTCATCTTTATTATTTAACTCAAAAAGTTGAAGCCCCAAAAAGCGGTGTCTTGTTTTTTTCGCCCGCTATTTCCCGTACAAGTTTAGGAACCAAATAACCAGGTAGGTTCTCTAAAACTTTTTTATAAATTAAATCAATATCCTGAGCTGGTGTATCAAAATGATGAGCACCTTTTACTTTATCCAGAACATGCAAATAATATGGCATTACACCTGCGTCGAATAAGCGGTAACTTAAATCGACCAACACTTCTGCAGAATCATTAACCCCTTTTAATAAGACTGCTTGGTTCAGCACGGTGATTCCTTGTTTGACAAGCTGTTGAAGCTGGCTGCACGTGAAGTCATCTAGCTCTGATGGATGATTTGAGTGTACCACTAGAATAATGCGTAGCCTACTGTTTTTTAAATTAGAAACCAGCTCTTCATCGACACGGTTGGGGATTACGATAGGAACTCGTGAATGAATTCTCAAAAATTTAATTTGTGGCAAAGTCGATAAACGTTCAATCCACACTTGAAGTTTACGATTTGATAGTGTGAGCGGGTCTCCACCACTTAAAATCACTTCATTAATATCGGATTGTTGTTCAATATATTGTTTAATGTTTGCCCAATCGTCATTTTTAGGCAGGTTTTCTTGGTAGGGAAAATGCCGGCGGAAACAATAACGGCAATGGACCGCGCAGGCACCGGTTAAAGTCAGTAAAAAACGAGACTTGTACTTATGTAATACCCCTGGCTGTTGGTTAGCCTGCTCTTCACCTAAAGGGTCGGTGACAAAACCGGCGTGTTCTTCAAGTTCCAAATGATGCGGTAGGACTTGGAGTAAAAGCGGATCAAGCGGATTACCTTTTTGCATTTTTTCGACAAAAGCGCGCGGCACACGTAGGCGAAACTCATCTGCTGCGAACTGAGCACCAGATAATAACTGATCATGCGAAAGTTCTAATACATCGAGTAATTCTTGAGGATTTGTAATCAAATCACTCAATTGGGTTTGCCAGTTTTGCTCTTGAAATAAATAGTTTATCATGCCGATTGTTTAAAAAATGCAGAAAGGTGAGTAGGGAATATTGCTGAAATTAATGCGTCGAACTTTTAAGTGTAAGCTGAAATAATTCCGATAAAGCTCACAACGGATGAAGCCTACGAAACATTTATTAAGTTTCAGTAAACAGCAATTTTACCTGTTTGTGGGCATTGTATAAACAAAGTTCTTTAATGTCTGAGTGTAAGTTAAGCAGCTTGACCCCTTTAATGGGGATTTTTTCGTTGCGACATGGTGCATTGGTCATTTAGAATACGCAATATCACATTAATGTGCATGTGGCAGCCAATGTTACAGTCAGTACTTGCTAAATGACATGTTACAGCCCATAGCATCTATAGATTAAAGTTAGTAAGTTTGGAGTGAGCCAGTCATGGCCTATTATTCTACGAATGATTTCAAGTCAGGCCTTAAGGTCATGCTTGACGGTAACCCATGTTCAATCATGGAAAACGAATACGTAAAACCAGGTAAAGGCCAAGCTTTTAACCGCGTAAAATTACGTAACCTTAAAACTGGTAAAGTTTTAGAAAAAACTTTCAAATCTGGTGATTCACTAGAAGCTGCTGACATCCAAGAAGTTGAAATGAACTACTTGTATAACGACGGTGAAATGTGGAACTTCATGGATCCAGAATCTTTCGAACAAATCGCTGCTGATAAAGTTGCTATGGGTGACGCGGCTAAATGGTTGAAAGATGACTCAAATGAACTTTGCACAATCATGCTTTGGAACGGTGTTCCTTTAACTGTGAGCGCGCCCAACTTCGTTGTATTAAAAATCGTTGAAACTGATCCAGGTGTACGTGGTGATACTTCAGGCGGTGGCGGTAAACCGGCTAAGCTTGAAACTGGTGCAGTTGTACGTGTTCCATTATTCGTACAGCAAGAAGAAAGCGTTCGTGTAGACACCCGTACTGGTGACTATTTAGAACGTGCATAATGGTTTAAAAATAGACTATTATCGAAAGGGATGAAGTGATTCATCCCTTTTTTTATACCTATTGGTTTAAATTTTTATTCCAAAGTATTAGATGAAAAAACTTATAACAGGAGTAGAGTTTCAAGGGAAGAAACAGCAGTACCTCGAACAAGAAAAATCAAGCTGATTTATTTCAACATTTATGAGGGATTGAGATGGAAACCATTCAACCGAAGTCAGGAATGGCTTCGAAGATTATCTGGCTGTTTGTAGCCATTCTAGGTGCCGTTTCATTCGGCATACTAGCACTCAGTCGAGGCGAGCATGTCAATGCAGTTTGGCTGATCCTTGCAGCAATCTGTGTGTATAGCATTGCATATCGTTTTTATAGTTTATTTATTGCCAATAAAGTCTTTGAACTGAATGAGCGACGTTTAACGCCTGCCCATCGCTTAGCTGACGGTTTGGATTATGTGCCGACCAATAAAAGCGTTCTATTTGGTCACCACTTTGCTGCGATTGCAGGTGCAGGTCCTTTAGTCGGACCGATCCTTGCTGCGCAAATGGGTTATTTGCCGGGAACAATTTGGCTCTTGGTGGGTGTTGTTCTCGCCGGTGCGGTTCAAGACTTTTTAGTCTTATTCATCTCAACGCGTCGTGATGGTCGTTCACTCGGTGAAATGGCAAAACAAGAACTGGGTTCTTTTGCCGGAATCATCGTGATGCTTGGTGCACTTGGCGTGATGATCATCATTCTAGCAGTGCTGGCTTTGGTAGTTGTAAAAGCGTTGACCAATAGTCCGTGGGGTGTCTTCAGTATCGCTGCCACTGTACCGATTGCGATTTTCATGGGTATCTACATGCGATTTATCCGTCCGGGTAAAATTGCAGAAGTGTCGATCATTGGTTTTGTACTGATGATGGCTGGGATTATCTATGGTGGCGACATTGCACAGCATCCGTACTGGGGGCCATTCTTTACACTTTCAGGTACTGAACTAACTTGGTGGTTGATTGGTTATGGTTTCGTGGCATCAGTATTACCTGTTTGGTTACTGCTTGCACCACGTGATTACCTATCGACCTTCTTGAAAATTGGTGTTATTGCAGGTTTGGCAATCGGGATCATGTTTGCATTGCCTGAAATGAAAATGCCAGCGGTGACGCATTTTATTGATGGTACGGGTCCTGTATTTGCAGGCTCAATGTTCCCATTCTTGTTTATTACCATTGCCTGTGGTGCAATTTCAGGTTTCCATGCGCTCGTTTCTTCAGGAACGACACCGAAGCTTGTGAATAATGAAAAAGATATTCGCATGATCGGTTATGGCGGCATGTTGATGGAATCTTTTGTTGCGATTATGGCTTTGGTCTGTGCAACGATTCTTGAGCCTGGTGTATATTTTGCGATTAATGCGCCAGCAGCTGTGATTGGTACAACGGTTGAGTCCGCTGCGGAAGCAGTTCGTACATTAGGCTTCGTGGTAACACCTGAAGCATTGACCTTACTTGCACAAGAAGTGGGTGAAAATTCGATTCTGTCTCGTACAGGTGGTGCGCCGACATTTGCGATTGGTATGGCGCATATCATTACGGAAATTTTCAATAACCGTTCAATGATGGCGTTCTGGTATCACTTCGCGATTTTATTTGAAGCACTTTTCATTTTAACAGCTGTGGATGCAGGTACTCGCGCATGTCGTTTCATGGTGCAAGATACAGTGGGTATCGTGGTTCCTGCGGTTAAAAACTCTCATAATTTCTTCGGAAATCTGTTGGGTACAGCGGTGGCTGTCGCAGGTTGGGGCTTCTTCGTTTACCAAGGTGTGGTTGACCCACTTGGTGGTATTAATAGCTTATGGCCGCTATTTGGTATTGGTAACCAAATTCTTGCTGCGATGGCATTGATCTTGGGTACAGTGATTTTATTCAAGATGAAAAAACAAAAGTATGTTTGGGTGACGATTATCCCAACAGTATTCTTGTTTATCACTTCTATGACCGCTGGTTGGCAGAAGATTTTCCACGAAAATCCAAAGATTGGTTTCTTGGCTCAGGCAGATCGTTTTAACGCAGCAATTGCGAAAAATGAATTGTTGGCACCTGCAAAAACCATGGCTGAAATGCATACGGTTGCATTGTCGAATCAAATCAATGCTGGTCTTTGTGCATTCTTTATGATCGTGGCATTTGTGATGTTATTTGCAGCGATTGGTGTGGTGCGTCGTGCCTTGGCAAATCCAAATCCATCGGTGAATGAAGCAGAAGCGATTTACCGTGACCCAGCTGAAATTAATCCGTCAAATTCAGCACATTAATAGGGGAATATGAATGAACCTGAAGTTTGCAAAAAGTGGAAAAACGGTGATTTATAAAATCATTAAAATGACCATTATGTCGCAGAAGGATTTAATTCTGAACCCGAAAAATTGGTCACGTATAGCGACGTTGTGGCAACGTTTACAGCAAAGTTTCCGCTTGATGGTGGGGGTGCCAGATTACCAAAACTATTTGGAACATATGGCAAAACATCATCCTGATTTGGAAGCGATGGATGCAAAAACATTTTATCGTCACTGTGTAGATGCACGTTATCCATCAGCTGGTGGTGACATGAAGAAGTGTCCTTGCTAATGCTTTGACTCGAGCTAAAAATCTAAGAAAAAAGCGTTCTTCGGGACGCTTTTTTATTGCAAAATTTTGATCAGTCGAAGCGAAAACAACGTTTTTGTATACTCAATAAATATCAAGCGTATGTATTTAAAGTATTGAACTGGGTATGGCTTGGAGATAAACACTGTATTTTTAAATAAAACCCTGTATGTTAGTCATTCATTTAACTTTTTTATTGGGGAATAAAAGGTGTTTTGGGGATCAGAGAAAAGCCAACAAAATAATACATCAACGCTTTTAAGTGAGCAGAGCCTTGCGCCTTTTTACCCGAAAATAAATACATTCCTCGAACAAACTAACCAAATTATTTTGGATAAAAATCAGCAAACCAAATTGGCTTTAGCTTGTCTATTGGCAGGCGGGCATGTGCTATTTGAAGATTTACCCGGTTTAGGGAAAACGACATTATCTAGCGCCTTGTCACATTTGGCGGGGTTAAAATTTCAACGGATTCAATTTACCAATGACATGCTGGCCAGTGATGTGATTGGAGTAAATATGTTTAATCAAAAAGAACATCATTTTGAGTTTAAATCTGGGCCGATATTTACCCAAATTTTATTGGCAGATGAAATCAACCGTTGTAGTCCAAAGACCCAAAGTGCTTTATTGGAAGCGATGGAAGAGGGCTACGTGACGGTTGATGGTGTGCGATATGCTTTGCCTCAACCATTTTGGGTGATTGCGACACAAAACCCCTTATTTCAAAGCGGTACGTATGCGCTACCTGAGTCCCAGTTGGACCGGTTTTTAATGCGTTTGTCTTTAGGTTATCCATCGCGTCAGGCTGAGAAATTATTGCTCCAACAAACTTCACGCCATGATCTGATTGCGGCATTAGCACATATCTTTAATGAAGCAGAAATTTTACAACTACAAGGGTTTGTCGAGCAGATACATCTGAGTGATCGTTTAATGGATTACATTTTGGATCTTGCTGCTGAGACACGTAAGGGGAGACATGGTCTTTCTACGCGTGGTGTTTTAGCCTTAAAGAAAGCTGCGCAAGCCTATGCGCTGATTGAGCAGCGAAATTATGTGAATCCTGACGATGTACAAGCCGTTTTTACAGCTGTGGTATCTCATCGAATTGGGTTGTCAGATCTTGAAGCCTTTAAGCTTTTAGAACAAGTTTCGATCCAATAAAGGAGTTGAACCTTGGCTTCAATGTGGCAGCAATGGATTGAACGTCGATTTAAAATCGATCAGCACAAGCAGCTGACTCAAAAAGATGTCTTGATCTTTATCTATCAGCAAGGCTACTTGTATTTGGTATTAATTTTCATCACTTTTATTGCAGGTGTGAATTATGCCAATAATTTGATTTTAGGCTTTTGCTTTTTAATTAGTGCCGTACTGTGTATTAGTTTCTATATTACTTTTAAGCAGCTTCATGCGTTGCAGATTCAAATAAATGTTGTTGATATCCCGCAAGCTGGGGAATTACTTTCGGTTGAAATTTACTTTAAGCAAGATGCTGAACAGGCGAGATATTTGTGGATTAAAACTGAAAATCAGCTACATAAAATATTAGTCAATGAGCAACAGCACTGTTTCCAGTTAAATTTTACAACCAGCCAACGCGGTGTTTTTCAGATTCCACCCATACAAATTTATAGTGTTTATCCCTTTGGTTTAGTGCGGGCCTGGACGTATTTGTACGTACAGCAACCAGCGTGGGTTGCACCTCAAGCCAGTTTGCATTCCGTTGAAAATAAGCAACAACAGCAAAATTTTGAACCTGATCTTGATGAATTTCGCGAATTACGGAGTTTTCAGACGGGGGATTCACTTCATGCGGTGTCATGGAAACAAGCAGCACGAGGACAAGGCTTGTATGTGAAAGTTTTTGAGCAATATGAAGATCTAAAGAAATTGGAGATTCATTATCACCATATGCCAGCTCAAAGTCATGAAGAAAAACTTAGCCTCATGATGGGTTTGGTCGAGCAGGCTGAGCAAAATCACGATCACTATGCACTGTATTTACCTAATGCTGAGTTAGCATCAGGTACTGGAACACTGCATTATTCCGAAGCAAAACGGTTATTGGCGCAGGCTTAAGAGATGATTGAAAATACCATACGCCGCTCAATATTACTCACTTTAGCATTGGTGCTCATTGCACAAATGCTTTATATCCCTGTGGCGACATCATTAGTATTTTTAGTCATTTGGCTTATTTTATTACTCAATACCCGCGCCAGTAAAAAACCATTTTCTAAAATTTTAACCTATGTGCTGACATTGACAGCATTATTTAGCATTTATATAAGCCATAAAACCTTTATTGGTGTTGATGCAGGGGTTGCAGTACTCAGTACATTTTTATTTGCTAAATCTTTAGAAACAAAAACACGTCGTGATGTAATTATTTTATTTAACTTTGCGATGTTTGTGATTGCCAGTAGCTTTTTGTTTAGCCAGTCTTTTGCCATGGCTTTGGTTATTTTATTGGCGTTGTTGAGCTGCTTTATTGGATTATATCGTTTACAGACCGTTGGTTTTAGCCAAAACTCAGGCGGTGAAATACAGGCGATTAAACAAGATATTGGGCATGTGGGAAAATTTATTGGCTTAGCTGTTCCATTCTTTATCTTGCTGTTTCTCTTTTTTCCACGCCTGCCGCCGCTATGGCATATTCCTATTCCTGAAAATAAAGCCACAACGGGAATCAGTGACAGCATGTCTCCGGGCGATATTGCTGAGTTATCACAGTCGAGTAGTTTGGCTTTTCGTATAATTGGTGATATTCAAGCCTTGCCAACACGTACAGAGCTGTATTGGCGGGCGATGGCATTAGATGAATATGATGGTTCTAAATGGACTAGTCATTTTTTTAACCAGAACGTTATACAGCTGAATCCAGCCGAGTTAAAACCCAAGCGGACATTGAATTATCAATATTTGGCTGCCGACCCAAGTGTGATGTGGATTATGTCGTTGGAGCAATCCGTTCCCAATGAAGCACGTTTTGCTTTAGGTCAAGATGGTCGAATTACACCCTACCGGTTAACAGCACGCACGGAGCCGATTCAACTGAAATGGTTAGGAAGTGCAGAGCCGCCACAAATAAAAAATGTGACTTTACTTAAAAAATTAAACACTCGCTATGTTGAAAACTTGGATGTTCAATCACAACAATTGGCCCAAACTTTATGGCAGCGAAGTCGTCAAAATCCTGAGCGTTATATTGCCGAAGTTTTGCAATGGTATAAACACAATCGCTTTGCATATACCTTAAGCCCAGGTGTATTGGGGCAAAATCGGATAGATGATTTTTTATTTGGATCAAGAAAGGGGTTTTGCGAACATTTTGCATCGAGTTTTGCAATGTTGATGCGCTATGTGGGTGTTCCATCGCGTATTGTTGTGGGATATCAAGGTGGTCAATTAGCACCAGATGGAAAAAGTTGGGAAGTTCGTCAACTTGATGCACATGCGTGGACTGAAGTTTATGTCAATCAACATTGGCGTCGTATTGATCCGACGGCCATGATCGCACCGCAGCGTATCGATGGGGGGATGCAGGATTATATGGAACAAGATCGGACAATTTTTGGGAGCCAGCAGTCGACTTGGGCCTATCAACAATTTTCGATGTTGAAAAAAGTCCGTGTATGGAGTGATTATGCGAGTTACCAATGGCAAAGCAAAGTGGTGGGTTATAATGCTGAATCTCAACAACAATGGTTTAAAAAGCTCGGGGTAAATTCTGCTTATGCAGTTGTTTTAATTCTTATTTTGAGTATTGGTGGCATTGTAGCATTATATTTTATATGGATTTTGTGGAAAAAAAGAAAAAGTTTAAGCCCTCTTGAAAGAGAAATTACCAATTTCGCAAAGAATTTACCCTTGAGCCAGCAAAAATTGACTTCTGAAAGTTTTCGGCATTGGTTACAACGTTTGGCTGAAAATGTACCTGAACATGAAAGGCGTTCATTTGAACAAGCTATTAGGTTATTTGAGCAGGAAATTTACGTAGGTACTCCGCTAAGTTCTCAAGATATTCAATGTTTTAAGACTTTGCTTAAAACTTGTACGCAAAGTTTAAAAAACTCAGAAAAGGGCTTGTCATAAAAAATAAAAATGAATATGATGCTTGGACTTCAGGTGTATAGCTCAGTTGGTTAGAGCGCTACGTTGACATCGTAGAGGTCAGCAGTTCGAGTCTGCTTATACCTACCAAGATTTTTATATTAAAAATCAACTAGATGTATTTTATTTCAATAACTTACATCAGAGTTTTTACTGCAAAATTGGTCAGCTTGAGAAACAAATTTCTCAGAATTCGCATTAAAAACCGCTTAATATTTCCGTTTTGACACCAAAATGGCACCAAGAATTTCACTTGGTCAAAATATTGGTGTCATTGCGACACCAATATTTTGAGGTCATTATGCAAAAACCGATTCAACGTGGTAATTCATGGCGTATGACTGTACGCTACAATGGCAAACGTTATACTGCTACAAGAGATACTAAGCAAGAATGTATTGCTTGGGCAAACGCTAAACTTCTCGATTTAAAATTAAAAGAATCCCTTCCAGAACCTCAAATTGATCTCACTTTTAAAAAGTTATTTGAAAAATACTATGCTGACGTTGGCTCTAAAATGCGTGGGTATACATTTATTCTTCAACAATTGAAAACATTTGATAAATATTGGGGGAATTTAGCCTATGAGTCGATCCATAGTATTACATCCCAACATATCACCAAATGGCGTAATGAACGATTAAATTCTGTTGGAGCTGGGACAGTTCATCGTCAGATGTGCTTATATAGTTCAGTATTTACATATGCTAAAAATGAACTTTTTTTAATTAAAGATAATCCTTTTATAGGAGTTACAAAGCCTCAAAAGCCGAAACCTCGGTCAAAGTTAATTACTGATGCGGAAATACACGTTATTCTCGAAGGACTCAATTATGTAAAGGGTACTGTTCCAACTAAACCATCACATTTCGTAGCTTGGTCATTTTTATTTGCTATTGAAACAGCAATGCGTAAAGGTGAAATAATTAATATAACTAGATCCAATATCCATGATGATTACATACATCTACCTATTACTAAAAATGGCTCATCTAGAGATGTGCCATTAACAAATAACGCTAAAGCTCTATTGGCTTTACTGCCAAAAAATTCTGAAAAAATTATCCCTCAAAATGAAAATTCATTCCGCCTGATTTGGCAACGTAACTTGCACCGAGTTGGTTTAAATGGAGTCATACATTTTCACGACACTCGACATGAGGCTATCACGCGATTTGCAAATCAGCGAAAATTGACAGTGGAAATGTTAGCTAAACTGACAGGGCATAAGACAATAAATACATTAATCAATACTTACTATAATCCGAGTGCATCAGATATAGCTAACATTCTGAATTCTTAGATACTAAGCCCCCAAAGGGGCTTTTTATAATTTTATGAGAAAGAAATTTAGTTAAAAATCATATTTACAAAAGATGTTTTTGCTTGGGATTAATTTTTTCGTCTAGAATTCCTTTTCCTTGATAGAGCATTTAGATTTTCTAAAATTGGTAAAACTTCTTTAGGGTCATATAGGTGTTTATTTTCATCTCCTTTATTAAACATACCAACTTTTTCAATGATTGTTTTTCGTGACAAATTAAAGCGTTCGGAAAGCCATGCCGTTGTTACACGGTTTTTGATATCTTCTTGTTTCATTTCAATAATCGTAGCTCCACCAATTTTTTCACCCAGGTATAGTTGAGGTGGATAATCTGACTCTAATACAACAACAAATTTGTTCATTACATTCCTACTAATTTACAAATTAGGACTAATAAATTTAAATATCAGATTACAGAGGGTCAGCAATATAATCTGTTTTAATCGACAATAACCATTAGTCGTCGTCGTGCTTGATACAACAATAGCAAAAATATAAATAAAATAATTTTTAGTTCAAGAAAACGTTATATTGATTAAAAACAGCTAGTTATGCTTTTTTTTTGAATGGTTTAATTTTCTTGAAATTATTAAGTGTTAATAACGTGAGGATTCTTGGTTTACTAATTAAACGTTGCAATTTGTATGTTTTGCATTCAGACAAATTGGATTTTTGGCTTACATTTATATTGCCGAATTAGAAATAATGCCGTTTGTTAAAATTCTATTTTAAACTGACCAAAACCAATTGGCTAATGGTGAACGTTGAGAGAGTTTTGGCAATACTCACCCTAAGAGCATTAAAAAATGCTCTTAAAGTATCACCAAAAGGCCAAAATTGGCTAACGGAGCCACGCTTCGGTCGTATTGGCAGAGAATAATTGTGCTTTTTCTCGTAGGCTGAGATTACGGTTCACACACCGCATCGAAACGTTCTCAAACCACTGCTATAGGTCATCTTGGCAAGGGTATTTACCCAATATACAATTTTGTCCCTTTGACAGCTACTCATCACGTTGTTGCTTTTTCGATATCCCCTAGTAGCAACTCTTAGCATAAATGCTGACTATAGCTTGCTAGCGTCACAGATCCTTCCACCCAAGCTAAAGTACTGCACAAATAAAAGATTTGAGCAGTGAGATAACGCTAGCAAAATAAAAAAATTCTTTTTTCATCTGTCTAATTTTGAAAAAAAATGGCTAAGTTTTTTTTATTAAAATCTACTAATTCTATGTCTATTTATATGATTTTTCGATATATAACTAAGTTGTTGAAAGTTCAAAAAAGATTTTAATAGTTATGTGATGAGTTTCACAAACTGTCCGTTTCTGGAAAAATGCCCAAATTTTATGTAGCGTTTCTGCAAAAAACACTTATTTATATTGTGTGTTACTGAGCAAACACATTTCTGTTACTGAGCAAATTTATCTGTGCTACTGAGCAAATACATTTCTGTTACTGAGCGAACTGTAAGCCAAAGCTTACAAGAATAAGAATCAGTTAGTGCAAAAGTATATAAATAGAAAGTCTCAAGATGATTTGAAACCAATTGTGGAAGATTAATGAAAGTTTTTAATAAAAATAAATCATAATAAACAATGACTTAAATAATAAATACACAAAAGATTAAGTCATTTTTTTTCAAAATAGCATCAATGAAATCGGTGTTTTTTTTTCTTTGCTAATGTTGATTGAACAGGGGAATTGTTTAAGCAAGCCTACCTGTAGCTACAAAAAAAAGTTCGTCGAACTTTTTATTTGGTACGCAACAGGGCTTGTTAGGGGCGACCCCCTAAGACCCCAACACACATCAATAAATTTGGTAGTTAAATGAAAAAAACTAAACGTGAAATTGTGAAAAGGCTACGATTTAACGGTGATCAAGCATTACAGTTGGAAAAATATCTGAATGATTATGATCTAAGATTTACCGATTTTGTTCATAAATTAATCAGTCAAGAGTTGCATATAATCTGGCCTATGGTGGCAGTTTGCAAAGATGATGCTCATACGAACTCTATAGCTCAAGGATTAAAGCTTAAGAAAAAACGGTCGACAAAAAATAATTCTAGTCGACCGGTTCCCCGTGCTGATCCGATGCTTTTATTAGAACTAGGTCGGATTGGGAACAATATTAATCAGATTGCACGTTCATTAAACTTCATTTGCCTGCAAAAGAGTGCAGCATTGGAGAAGCTTTCTTTTATAGATTGTTTAGACATTTTGGCCACCATTCAATCTGAACTTAATAGCTGCCTTCCTTCGATACCTAATTACTATGTTTCTCCGCAGCTTAGTGAAAAAAGAAAAAAAAAGGCGATCTTATTAGTATCTGAGAAAGAGCGCTAATTTATGATTATTAAATTTCTTAAATCAGGCACTGGTGATCCAAAATTAGCAGTTTCTTATTTGTTGGGCGCGCAAGATCACCTAGGTGATTTTCGTGCAGAGGTGGAAATTCTTAGAGGAGATCCAAAGACATTTACTTCGATTGCTGAAAGTATCCAATTTCAATATTGCTATACATCCGTTGTTATTGCTTGGTCGCCAGATGATTTTGTTTCAAATGAACAACTTCAAGAGGTTTTAGACTTATTTGAAGAACATGCCTTTGTCGGTTTAAGTCCTTCACAGTATCACATGACTGCAGTTATGCATGCGGATGAAGACGGTTCAAAACATTTACATATACTTGTACCACGTGTTGAGTTATCTACAGGTAAGTCATTAAACATTGCGCCACCAGGTCATCATCATTACTTTGATCCACTTCGTGATTTTCTTAATTTAAAATATGATTGGGCTCGACCAGATGACCCTAAAAGATTGAAAACAACCAGACCCAAAAATCATCACCAAATCCAAAATGCAGCTGCGATTAGAGCTAAATTGGAAACTTTACCAAAAAAAACACGTGTGGAATTGATCAACCAATATATAGAGCAACGAATTATTTTTGGAATTATCAATACACGTGAAGATTTAATTAATTGCTTATCTGAGTTAGGTGAGGTGAAAAGAAATAATGCGAACTACATTTCGATCAAATCAACTAAAGCAACAGATAGATTAAAAGGGGAATTTTATAATGCCGACTTTTCATACGATGCTTACCGAAAAAATAGAGAAGGACAAGCTAGAGCACGATCAATATTGCATGAATCTCAAGCAGAACTTCCGCGATCTTCAAGTGAGCACGAAAATTGCTTTAAGCGAATTGAAGCAGTTCGAAGAAAGCGTTACGAATATAACAAAAAATATTATCGAACCTCGGTTTCTGAATTTGAAAGAATTATTGAGCAACAGGCAAGATTATCACCAACGCTTGGAGCAACAGTTGTTGCAGAGTTTAAGCGAGAACGAAACCATGGATCTAGAGTTGTTGCTTTACCAAAAGGAAACGGACAGACAGTTTTTGAAAATTCAGAAAATGTTAGAGAACCAACAGCAGTTTCAAAAGAACATTCACACCGAATTAAGCAAAATTTTGGATTTATTCAGTCAAATTTACGAAAGCAATATTCAACTTCGGCAGAACAGTGCAGATACTTTGAATTTAAAGCCATTAATCCTGAAAATACAGAGCCAAATTCAAATCAGCGACAATCATCAAAAAGACATGACCATTCAATTAAATCAATATTTTGGCGAGCTGCTAGGAATAATACAGATGCAGAAAAAGCAGCAATTCCGAAGGTACAGTTGGTCCATTGGGATATTCGTAATATTCAGCATTGTCTTAATACTTTTAAATTTTATTTAAGCCTAAATATTGGTGCTAGAAATGAAAGAAACACAACTACAAATTCAAAAGAACCAATTAATCATTACGCAAGAGAAGATGATTCAAGAGTTGAAACAGGCGCTGAATATACTGCAGGAGGAAAACCAGCAAAACAAGGGCATAGTAGAAGCACAGAAAATATATATCAAAGAGCTAGAAAAGTTGCAGTTACAACTGAAAAACTTTCAAGATCTTATGACAAAAGAAAACTTTCTTATGACTATGAAGTTGAAAGATATGAATCAGAAGTTAAAAGCAAAAGAACAGGAACTCAAGCTTTATCAAGAAGAGTTATCCAAGGAAATTTCATTCAAAGAACTAATCGATTCTTTGGAGATATTAAGGAGCAAATTAGAAACACATTTCGAAAACTTATTGATCAGTTCGTATCTTCAGCCCTTAGTTCAGAAAGAAGTACTGACGTATATAAAAGAATTGAAGTAAAGGATAGTCGAACTAAGCTATCAACAAATGATAAGTTTGCGATGACGGCAATCAGTACAAAGCTAGCACAATTGGACAATCAATACCCACATCTTCACTTCGCTAAATCTCTACAAAATGTAGTAAATGCTGAGGCAAACTTGCTTGAACAAATGAATGTTGGACTCTCAAAAGAAAACATAGATTTATATGTAGATGATCACTTGTTTTTCATAGGTAAATGTTTGAACGAAATAAAGGGTGAAATTAATCTAATGGGTATAAATGAGTTGGATTCCTTAAAAGAATTCACAATAGTAATCGAACGCTATTTAGATCAAGTTGAGTTAAATAACGCTGCCAAAGATATAGTCATTCACAGTCAAGATGAAAAGCATCAAATTAACAAGATTATTCAAGAGTTTAACAATGGTTTGGTTGATAGAAAAGCTGAGTTAATAAAAGAAAGTGAACCTGCGAAGCAAAATGATAATGTAAAACCTGAGTATCGAATTATTAAGCAAAATAATTCAAATAGTATGGATGATATTCAACCACTGTAAATGATGAACAAGGAGATGGTTGTCTCCTTGTTTTTACTTAATTAAGAATTTAATCCTAATTGCTCTGGGCTATGCCAAGTCATTTTTAAATGACCGTATTGGTCTTTTAGATAGGCAGCTTTATGGATGATAAACCTTTTATTTTTTATCCAGTGATCTAAGCGTGCATCATCAAAATGTATGTCTACTCTTAGTTTTAACAGCTGTTGATATAAGCCACGTTTTTCAGGGGCCATTTTAGCTAAATCCGTGGATTGAGCTGTTGGCTGTAAAGGTTGACTTAATCCTTCAAGAAGAACAGGAATAGTTTGCTGTCGAGAATTTTTTACTGATTGCTTTGCAATTTGTATATTTCTGCCATGATGTGAACTTTTTGATGAATCAATATCATGTTGTGATTGAGGTTTAGATTTTAATGGGGTGCATAGTATGGTGTCGGTAAATTCAGTCGACACTTTTAATAATGCAGTGAGTTTACGGTAGTTAATACTATAAAAATTAGTCTGCAACCATTTATTTTGAGCTAGTTTTTTAACAATCAAAACCCCAGCTTTTTTTAATTTACTGACTATCCGTTTGATAGTGGAAACACTATATATTCCTAGGGTTTCAACCCATTGCTCATAGCTGTGGTAAAAGTACTTTTGCTGTTCAATACATTTAGCTCCTTTGCTTTGCAGACAATAATGTAATTTTTGTAAAAAAATCGCAGAGGGCACTCCATACGCTTGAGCAAGCGTAGGAGATGCAATGAGTGGGTAGTCACCTTGAACTAATAATTTTGATTTTTGAGTCATGAGTAGCTCCTCGTTTTTCAAAACTTATATGTAGCTTTTAAACGAGAAGGGAGTTGCTGCGTACGTCGTATCCATTCTTCAGGATATTCTTGATTATAATTTTCGATGTAGGTGCCAGACCAATATTCTTGGTTAATTTCATCCTGATCTTCGTGCTTTTGAGAAGAGTACACAGGCATTTGTTCTTCAGTTGCGCTGCTGTGTGTTGGACTTGAATTAGATATTGATGCTTGATCCAAAGTTATGAAGATATCAATTAAATCTTGGCGTTGTTTGTTATTAAGTAGTTTTGCACTCTCTACAATGAGTTGCTTGGCAAGATCTTTAGGCGTGCAAGGGGTTGCACCATTGAATTTGAAATTCATAGCAGTTTCCTAGATAAGTTTTGAGATTATCTCCATCACTTCTCACGGTAATTGGAGGCAACTTAACAGGGGTGAGAATACTGAATCTAGGATCAGCCAGCATAAAGCTGCCCTGCTAAGCTACCATAGGAACTGCTTAACAGTAGGCAAAAAAATAGCCGCAAGTGCGACAATTGATTGCACCTAGATCATATCAGGTTCTCACGCCCGAACACAGATTTTGCTGTGTTGATATGAAGTCTATCCAGTATGAAATAGAGCGTCAAGGCCCTATGTTAAGTTCTTTTAAAATTTAAAAAATGGTTAATGATTAAATATATTTAATTAATTTATTTTCATTCTATTTATAAAGAAGAAAAGCCCAAAGTGAGCCAATGGATAGGTTTAATATTATTCCAATGACAAGCTAACTTTGAAATGCATGTTAAGTCGTAGTTGTTAGGTGCTAAATTTGGTACATAACATATAAAAAAGTATAGATATATACAATATTTGGTACTTAACAGCATAAGCTGATTGGTGGTATAAAAAACAAACTACTAAATATTAGGGAGTCTTTAAAAATGCAATTCTGGAAAAATTCTAGTCCACAATTTATTTCTACTATTGTTGGTGAGCGATTAAAACGTATTCGCCTTAATAAAGATTTAACTCAATTAGAAGTAGCTGATTTGGCGTGGGTAAATAGAAGAACAGTGTTAAATGCTGAGAAAGGGGATGTGAAGCTTTCTGATTTGATAGCAATATTGGGCGCATTAAATATGCTTGATAATTTAGATATATTCGTACCAGAACTTCCATTATCACCAATTCAATTACACAAACTTCGTGGTAAGGAGCGTAAGAGAGCTTCAGGTACAAATAAGAAACCCAAAATAAAGATCGCAGAAAAACCATTAGATTGGTGATGTAATTATGGAATGTTATTACATAAAATTGATAAATTAAATTTATTCAAGCTTGAATTAATCAGTGTGGTATGAATAAATGTCTTTATTGCAATAAGTGTCTTCTGACTTAGAAAGGTAGCATTTGTTCATGAATGAATTTATTCAAACTCTAAATGGGAAAGATTTCAAATCTATTTATGTCGTCGGTGATTTACATGGTGCTTTCAGTCTTTTAATGAATAAGCTGATCTCAATTAATTTTGACTTTGAACAGGCTTTGTTGCACAAAGATTTGAAATACAAAGCCCCCTAATTGAGCCAAATTTAAGGCGTAACTTGGGTAAGTGGTCGACCTAATTCCGTAAATCTGTTGAGGACTGCTACACGTGCATGAATTTCA